>NZ_JBAKFX010000025.1:0-54404 GCF_037577855.1 Dethiothermospora halolimnae
GCTTTACAAGTTTATCTTCACAGTATGAAAAATTCAGATTGTCTTAGTGAACCGCCGTATACCGAACGGTACGTACGGTGGTGTGAGAGGCCGGTAGATAAATTAATTATCTACCTCCTACTCTATTATAATCAAGTTTTATGACCGTAGGGAGTAAAATAACCATATCTATTCTTTATTCTCTATTATCTATTCTCTGTTTTTTAAAATTCTCCCGTATTAAAAATAAAAAATTGGTGATAATACTAATAAGATATAAAAAACACGGGGGTGTACATATGGACGAGTTCAATAATAATAACAATAATGATAATAAAAATAACAAAAACAAAGAAAAAAAGTGGACTAAGCTAAAATCGAATTTAAAGCATGCTGTACGAAAAATAGGAGACAAAGATGGATTTTATATAATTTTATTTATTTGTGTTTGTATAGTAGGAACCACTGCAGTATGGGTGTCTAAAAACAATGTAGACAAAATATCAGATAATAATAAATCTGGTATTGAGTTAGTAGGAAAAAACGAAGATAGTAATATTGTAAAAGGCCATGATGAATATGTAGATGAGTTCCAAAACAATATCGAGCCTGAAGCTCCTTTATCGGATAATAATAAAAAACAGGATAAGGGAGATAAGATAAACAAAACTAAAATAAAAGAAACAAAAGAAGAGATGAAAGAAACTAAAGATAATAAAAATAATAACAAAGCAACAAAAGAAGAAATTGCAAAAGCTAATAAAGAACAAAAGACAAACTCTAAATCTAAAGAGGCAAGCACAAATGTGAATACTAAAAAAGAAATAAAGACTAACATAAAGGCCAATATGATAATGCCTTTAATAGGAAAAGTTTCTAAGGAGTATACTATTGATAACTTAGTATACTCAAAAACACTGGAACAGTGGTCAGCCCATAAAGGTATAGATATCAAGGGGAGAGAAGGCAGTGTTGTTAGAGCAGCACTAGATGGAATAGTTTCAGAGAAAAGAAAGGACCCACTATATGGAATAGTTATAGTCATAGACCATGAAAATGGACTAGAGACTGTATATGCAAATGTTTCTACCATGGATATGGTAGAAGTGGGGCAAAGGGTAAATAGTGGAGATGCTATAAGTGGTATAGGCAAAAGTAAAGGCATAGAATTAGCCGATGGACCCCACTTACATTTTGAGGTTTTAGAAAATGGAGAAAAAGTAGATCCAAAAAAATATCTTCCCGACACGCAATAAAAAAATAATGTAGGTATTGAATATATTCTATACCTGTCCTTGGACGAGGACTAACAACACAACACATTTTATTATTTAAGAATTCATAATCCATTTTGTTGTTGAGTGATTCATAATCCATTTTGTTGTTGGGGGATTCGTAATCCCTTTTGTTGTTGGGGGATTCGTAATCCCCCCAACCAAATTAAAGTCCAAAACATTATCATAAAGTGTTCTAATAAAGTTGATAATCGCATAAATATTTAATAAAAGATTTTTAATACTAGAGTAAAATATCACAAAAGGGGGTTAGATATGTGAAAGATTATATAGAAGAACGGGCATTAGAAATTGCAGATTATATAATAAATAGAAAAGCAACCGTAAGACAAACGGCCGAAATTTTCGGAGTGAGTAAGAGTACAGTACATAAAGATGTAACGGAACGGCTACCTAAAATAAACCCTCTTGTAGCAAGAAGAGTTAAAGATGTACTTGAAACTAATAAAGCCGAAAGACATATTAGGGGTGGCAAAGCTACAAAATTAAAATACAAAGCACTTAAGTAGATTTACTACTCTTAAATAGAATACCGATACTAAAAATCCATATTGTCAGTTAACAAAATTATGGATTAAAAAACAAAACATCAATAAAAACATATAAAAATAAAAATATTATCCTTTAAAGGATAATATTTTTATTTTTATATGTTACTTTTTGAAGGATTTTAACAGAGTTTATAGAATAGTTCTAATTAAAGAAGAAAGTAGGAAAAAAACAAAGAATAAAGAATGGAGAATAAAGAATAAATAAAGTAACCTTCGGCTGAATTCGAAGCTACAGATTTTATTGGTGGTCAGAATATCCAGTTTATTGTTGTTGAGAATGTCTAGTTTATTGTTGTTAAGAATACTCAGTTTATTGTTGTTCAGAATACCTAGTTATTGTCGACTAGGTTGCCTAGTTGTTGGGGGATTCGCAATCCCCCAACCATATTTATTCTTTATTCTCTATTGTATCTAAATAAATAAAGTGTATAAATAAAAGAGGGGAATAAAAGGAAAGTGAGGTCGAGGTAATGTTTACATTTAGAACAGATATAGGGATAGATTTGGGAACTGCAAGTGTTTTAGTCTACTTAAAAAACAAGGGAATAGTTCTAAAGGAACCATCAGTTGTTGCCATCAATAAAAGTACCAATAAAATACTAGCTGTAGGCGAGGAAGCAAGACGTATGCTAGGAAGAACTCCTGGAAATATAATAGCAATAAGGCCATTGAAGGATGGAGTAATATCCGATTTTGATATAACGGAGAGGATGCTAAAGTATTTTATAGCTAAGGCATCAGGGAAAATGATGTTTAAACCTAGAATAATAGTATGTGTACCAAGCGGAGTAACAGAAGTAGAAAGAAGGGCTGTTATTGATGCAAGTAACCAAGCCGGTGCTAAAAAAACTTACCTTATAGAGGAACCTATTGCGGCTGCAATTGGAGCCGATTTAGATATAACGGAACCAAGTGGTAACATGGTTATAGATATTGGAGGAGGTACAACAGATGTGGCAGTTATATCCCTTGGGTCAATAGTAGTTAGTAAATCCATAAAGGTAGCAGGGGATAAGTTTGATGAAGCGATAATGAGATATATTAGAAAAAAACATAATGTAATGATAGGGGAAAGAAGTGCCGAAAACTTAAAGATCAATATAGGCACCGCCTATCCTAGGAAAAAGGATATATATATGGACATAAAGGGAAGAAACTTAGTAACTGGACTTCCTAAAAATATAAAAATTAGTTCATCAGAAATGTTAGAAGCTTTAGAAGAACCCATAGCAGCCATAGCAGAAGCAGTTCATTCTGTGATAGAAAAGACCCCGCCGGAACTGGCAGCGGATATTGGGGATAAGGGTATATATATGACTGGAGGAGGTTCATTACTCCATGGGCTAGACACTCTTATAGCTAAAAGAACAGGTATACCAGTAATGATAGCAGAAGATGCAGTTTCCTGCGTCGCTAAAGGTACTGGACAAGCACTAAAATCAATAGATGTACTAGAAAGCACCATGCTTTCCGATGACGATAAAAAAAGAAGATACGACTAGATTAAAGAAGAAAGTGTAAAGAAGAAAGAAGAAATATAAAAAACATAGTGGAGAGCTATCTGTAGGGATAGTGATGCTCTGTTCACTACTAATTTATAAAATCTCATTCTAAAGTATAGCGGGGAATTCGTTCCCCGGTTTTTCGTTGTCCGGGAGTTTACTCACTTAGTCGTTGTGGGATTGCACCGTTGTGTCGGAAAACTTTCCTCACTCTGTTGTTGGGGGATTCGATCCCCCAACCCAAAAACTAAAAAAAAATATAAAATCTAAAGAATCAAAAAAATATATGGTTGATTCTCTAAATATTGTGGGACTGCCCCCATTATATCAATGGATTCTCATACCTCTGTTGTTGGGGGATTCGTAATTCCCCAACCCAAAAACTAAAAAAAATATAAAATCTAAAGAATCAAAAAAATATATGGTTGATTCTCTAAATATTGTGGGACTGCCCCCATTATATCAATGGATTCTCATACCTCTGTTGTTGGGGGATTCGTAATCCCCCAACCCAAAAACTAAAAAAAATATAAAATCTAAAGAATCAAAAAATATGTGGTTGATTCTCTAAATATTGTGGGACCACCCCCATTATATCAATGGATTCTCTTACCTCCGTTGTTGGGGGATTCGTAATCCCCCAACCCAAAAACTAAAAAAATATAAAATCTAAAGAGTCAAAAAAATATATGGTTGATTCTCTAAATATTGTGGGACTGCCCCCATTATATCAATGGATTCTCTTACCTCCGTTGTTGGGGGATTCGTAATCCCCCAACCCAAAAACTAAAAAATATATATAAAATCTAAAGAATCAAAAAAATATGCCGATAATTACACTAGAGTTAAATTAGGATTTATAACATAATTTTAAATTTCACAATACAACTTAAAAAAAATCAAAAATCTAATTAAAAACTTTACAAAGGTAGCTCCGAATTCCTTTGAAGGTTACCATTAAATAGTGTAGAGGGGGAATTCATTCTCCCGGTTGTTGGGAAATCCCCAACTGGCAAAAACACTGGAAAGGAGTTTTCTAAATGGATAGAGGTCTATATATATCTGCAACATCCCTTATATCAAATAGAAGAAGAATGGATGCCATATCCAATAACCTAGCCAACGGTAATACCACTGGCTATAAAAAAGATGTGGTAATATCAGAATCATTTCCCAATGTATTACTTTCTAAAATAAACGATAAAAGCCATACGGCTCCAATCAAGGACTTTCAGGGAGTAGAAGTAAATCAAGAGGGAGATGTATATAAAGTATCCCTAGAAACAGGATACTTTAGGGTAGAAACTCCAGCAGGAATAGATCATAGTAAAGAGTTAAACTTTGTCGTGGATGAAAGTGGATATTTAAAAACATACTATAGAAATGAAAATGGAAATATAAAAACCGATGGAGAAAATGTGGTATTGGGAAAAAATGGTCCTATAAGAGTAGAAGATGGAGACATTGAAATAGATAGAGAAGGAAATATAATGTCAAACGGTCAAACTATAGACAACATAGTAACATTTGCTAATCCCAATGTAATAGGAACCATGGGAAATGGAGTTAGGTTAGACCGACTTAGAACTAACTTTACCCAGGGTAACTTTATAGAAACCAATAATACTTTAGATTTAGCTCTAAAGGGACAGGGATTTTTTAAGGTACAAGTAGAGGACGAAACAATGTATACTAGGGATGGAAACTTTAAACTAAATAATAATGGAGAATTAGTAACATCAAATGGATTAAATATATTAGGACAAGATGGTCCTATAGTACTAGGAAATAATCAATTTTCAATAGAAGAAAATGGGGATATAATAGTTGACAATGCAGTAATTGATACTATAGATGTTGTGGATGTAGAAAATAAGGAGTATCTAAGAAAACAGGGAGATAATCTTTATAAAATGTTAGAAGATGGAAATGGACAAACCATAAATGGAGAGGAAGTCCCCTTTAATGGTGAAGTATTAAGTGGATATATTGAGGGCTCTAATGTAAACAATATAAAAGAGATGGTAAAAATGATATCTGTTTTAAGAAACTATGAAGCAGGACAAAAGGTCATTAAAGCCAAGGACGACATGTTAGGTAAAGCAGTATCGGAAATAGCTAGAGTATAAAAAGGAGGTAATATAAATGAATAGATCACTTTGGACTGCAGCCTCTGGAATGAGGGGTCAGCAGCTTAATATAGATACTATTTCAAACAATCTTGCAAATGTTAATACTACTTCGTATAAAAAACAAAGAGTAGAGTTTAAAGACCTTTTATACTCTACAATAAAAAGAACAAACCTTAATGATAATCAAGGTAGGCCAGTAAATCTAGAAGTAGGTCACGGTGTTATGCCAGTGGCAACAACAAAGGACTTTGCCAACGGCAGCCCAGTTGAAACCCAAAACCCCCTTGATGTAGCCATAGACGGTGGAGGCTTCTTTGCTGTAGCTACACCCAATGAGGAAATCAGGTTTACAAGGGATGGAAGCTTTAAATTAAGTGTAGATGATGGAGAAAGAATATTAACAACATCAGAGGGATACTATATATTAACAGAGGACGAAGATGTTATAACCGTTGAAGAGGGTATGACGGACTTAAACGTTGACCAGTTGGGAAATGTAACAGCAAGAAATGAAGATGGTGAGATAGAAGAACTGGGAAGACTTGCCATAATCGATTTTCCAAATCCTCAAGGGCTATTAAGCGACGGATCCAACCTATATAAAACAACAGAAGCCACTGGGGAACCTATATTTGTTGAAGCAGATCAAATGAAGAGTAAAGTGCTTCAAGGATACCTAGAAAGCTCAAATGTTCAGATAGTAGAAGAAATGGTAAAAATGATAACAGCTCAAAGAGCCTATGAAATAAACTCAAAATCAATACAAACAACCGATGAAATGATGCAACAAGCTAATAATCTAAAGAGATAATATAATGGGGTGTTAAAATGGATGGTATAAATAATATTAACACTATAAATACTATAAATAACAGTAAAATAAAATCTGAAAACAATAAACTAAAAAACCTACAAAAATCATCAGACAGTATAAAAAACGACAAAGAGTTAATGGAAGTCTGTAAAGACTTTGAGTCAATATTTACAAACATGATGCTTAAAGAGATGAGAAACACAATACCTAAAGGTGGCCTAACGGAAAAAAGCAGAGGAAGGGAAATCTTCGAAGATATGTACTATGATGAAATGTCAAAGAACATAAGCAAAAACGATAACGGAATAGGTCTAGCAAAAATCCTTTATGAACAATTTAAAGGTGTTGGGTATAATAAATAAGGCACAGTATTTTGTGCCTTATTTATATGTTCACTTTAAATACGGAGGAGAAAGGAGAATTTAAAGTGGAGAATTGAGAATGGAGAGTGGAGAGTTAGTGTTAAAGAAGAAAGTTAAAAGCAAAGAATAGATAATATAGAATAAAGAACAGATAAGGAAACCTTCGACTGAAGTCGAAGCTACAGACTTGTAGAGGCAAAGAATAGATAAAGAAACCTTCGATTAAAGTCGAAGCTACGGACTTGTTGTTGGGGGATTCGTAATCCCCCAACCCATAAATTTAGGAAGATCAAAAACTGTGGGATTCTAAAGCATCCCTTCGGCAAACGTAGGGTCTGGGCATGCCCAGGCCATCCGCCCTGTTAAGTGGCGGGGAACGGACCGAAAACAAAACCAATAAAAAACAAAAAAACAACTAACAACCAAAAACCACCGAAACACCCTAATTTATAATTTAAAATCTACAATTTAAAATTCCGAAGCATCGCTTCGGCAGAGGGAGTGAAACTAATGCAATTCACCGAAGTACTAAACCAAGCAATGGTACTATTTATCCTACTAATAGTAGGTTTCATAATTAAAAAACTAAAAATACTAACAGACGAATTTAACAAGGGCCTATCAAATCTACTAATAAACGTAACATTACCAGCCCTTATAATAACATCAATGAACTACAAGTTCTCAAAAGAAATGTTTGATAACAGCATCCTTATACTTATCATAGGAATAATAACCTATATCTATATGATAATAATATCAAAAATATTTACTAAAGCATTCCATACAGAAGAACCCCAAAGAGGAGTATACAAATTCCTTGTACTATTTTCCAACACAGGATTTATGGGATACCCCATACTAAACTCCATATATGGAGAAATAGGAATATTCTACGGAGCAATATTTAATCTATTATTTAACATAATGATATGGACTGTGGGAGTCTCATTTGTAAATCAAGAAGATAAAAAGATAAGCTTAAGATCCTTAATAAACCCAGGAATAGTGTCTGTAATAATAGGATTTAGTCTATTTATATTCTCAATAAAACTACCAAACTTACTATATACGTCCCTAAAATCTCTAGGAAGCACCACAACACCATTAGCAATGATACTGGTAGGTTCACTACTTGCCGATGCCAAGTTTAGTGACATATTTAAAAATTATAGACTATTTATAATAACAGCTATAAGACTATTTATAATACCAATATCACTAATATTTGTTCTATCACTATTTAATCTACCAGAAATAGTAATAGGTGTAATAGTAATAGTAAACGCAATGCCTGCTGCCGCAAATGCAGCAATATTTTCAAGAAAATTTGAATCTGACTACAGACTAGCATCCCAAGGAGTATTTCTAACCACCCTCTTAAGCATAGGGACTATTCCAGTTATATTATTATTATTAACAAAATTTATATAATGTACCCTATAGACAGGGTTTACCCTGTCCTTTTCATCGTCCAACTTTCCACTCAAAGGACTTCCAATTCCTTATTTGCCAAGGAACTTCCAATCTCTTTATTGCCAAGAAACTTCCAATCCCTTTATTGGGAAGGTATTCCAATAATCCCTTCGTTGCTAAAGGATTGAAAATTCCCCTTCGTTTTCGGGGATTTTCAATCCTTGTCGTTGTTGGGGCGGATTATAATCCCTATCGTTGTTGGGGGATTCGCAATCCCCCAACCAATAAACCCAGAAAAGACAAAAAAACACAAATCCTCAAACACCCTCTCAAAAAAGTAGCTTCCAATCCATTCAAAGATTCTCTATAACCCTCCACTAAAAAGCCTCCTGTTGTTCTGTTGTTGGGGGATTCGTAATCCCCCGACCAATAAACCCAGAAAAAACAAAAAAACCACAAATCACCAACCCTCCCTGCTAAAAAGTAGCTTCCAATTCATTGGAAGGTCACCTGCCCTCTAAAAAGGGTTTTAAATCCCATGAAACTTGTCAATACTCATAATAAAACCTAAATAAAAAAGGAGAGAAACCATCATGACCAAATCAAAAAAAGAACGGGAAGAACAGGTATCCTATGAAATATCAAGATTCATCGAATTTCTATTTTTTGAAACCCATACCTCAGAAAAAACAAGAAACAGATACAGAGACAACCTAATACTCTTTGCCAACACCATAATGGGCTACACAGACACAACTATGTATACATTAACAAAAGCAAATATCAAAAATTTCATAGAGCTATCATTAATAGAATCAATAATAACATCAAAACAACAACTTAACTCAATGCTAACCACCCTAAGAAAATTTGTCCATTACCTAGGTTATGAAGGAATAATGGAATATCAAGAAAACAAAAAACTATTAACATGGTTAGATGACAGAGACTATTTTAGAAAAAAATACGACACATTTAAATCAATGAAATTTAAAGATGAACTAACAATAGAACAGTGGCTAAACGACGAATTTCTAGATAAGGAAAAAACTAAAATAACCAATCTAGACATAAACAAAAACATACATAACATTATAAAAGACCAAATAAGTAACAATCCACTAATAGAAGACTATGATAAATACATAAATTACATAGAAAATAACAACATAAAAGCAACAGAAACCAATAAACATATATCAAGAACCCATTTAAAGGAACTAAACAGTATAATGAGAAACATAAGGGATAATGGAAAAACTCAAAATCAAATAGACAATCCATATCTCCAACTATTCTACCAATTTTCCATTGACAACAATATAATAACTATCAAAGAAGAATACATAATAGAATCGAAAAACTTTAATAACTATAAACAGTTATCTTTTTCAGAAAAATACACTTTATTCATAGACCACATATGGAACAAACTAAACTGGGCAGATTTACTTAAAAAGCCCCCTATAATAATAAAATTTGAACAAGAAAATAGAAAAGCCTATGCAGAGATGCTATCAAACCTAGCCATAGATAAATGGTATGAGTTTGACAAACTAAAAATAAACTACGAACCCAAGGGAAAAATAAAAGATCCCTTAGATATCATATACTCCCTAGGAAAAGTAGGAGCCATGGATCTATCCATAGCCTTTAATTCCAGAATAATAAGATACTTTGATTTTTTAGGGTTAGTTGATGTAAAATATAATAGCGGCAATAGATACGATAAAACTGGAAAAGACATAAAAATAATAAAACTAACAAAACTAGGATATAAAGTATTAAGCATATTATCGGGCAAAACACACAAAAAAGAACCACAAACCAAAGTAATAAGTTTGTTTTAATATTACATTTGGCCATGCTGAGGAATTGTAGATTGCTATAATGATAAAAGAGATTTTTAATCTCTCCTACTATTAGTGGACTTCCGATCCTTTTAGTTATTGTGGGGATTCCAATCCCTTTCATCATTAGGAAATGCCTAATCCCTTCATCATTAAGGGACTCCCACCCATTTTTGTTGTTGGGGGATTCGTAATCCTCCACCCCATAAACCTAGAAAGGTTAAAAAATAGTGGATTCTCAATCCCACCTTAACAAAAAAAGTAGCCTCGAATTCATTCGAGGATTACCTTTGCAGTAACAAAGTAGCTCCGAATTCATTCGGAGGTTTCATCTGTAGGCTTGAATATATTCAAGCCTCCCCCGCCCTGAAAGTGGCGGGAAATGGACCAAAAATAAAATTAATAAAAAACAAAGAGTAATTAGCGACCAAAAACTATATAATCCCACCAATTTATAATTTAAAATTTACAATTTAAAATTCCGAAGCATGGTTCCAAGGCAAAAACTCAGGCCCCACAAATAATTAACAATTAACAATTAAAAATTAACAATTCCGAAGCCCTCGCTTCGGCAAAAGGGAGGAATCAAAATGTTAAACACAACAGAAATAATGAACATAATCCCCCACCGATACCCATTTTTACTGGTGGACAAAATAACAGAACTAGAAAAAGGAAAAAAGGCAATAGGCATCAAAAACGTAACTATGAATGAGCCCTTCTTCCAAGGACACTTTCCAGGTAACCCATTAATGCCCGGTGTTCTAATAGTAGAAGCCATGGCACAGGTAGGTGCCGTAGCTGTCATGACTCTTGAAGAAAATAAAGACAAGCTAGCAGTATTCACAGGCATAGATAAAATAAGATTCAAAAAACAAGTAAGGCCAGGGGATACACTAAAAATGGAAGTAGAGCTTATATCCATGCGAAGAGGCATAGGAAAAGCAACGGCAATAGCCTATGTAGGGGAAGAAGTAGCATGTAAAGGAACACTAATGTTTGGGATTATAGATAAATAGAATCATTACCTATGACAAGTAACTTCCACATCAGTCGAAGTTACTTGTTATGTCTTTATTATTTTTAAGATATTTCAGCGCTTTATCCAAATGTTCTGGTACTTCGTTATAATACTCTTGAGTTATATATATACTCCTTGTTTTGTAGTGTTGTTATATTTGTTCTTTACATTATATAATATCTATAATACCATAGACGGAGAAGATAAAAGTAGATTATTATAGTTTGTTTTTATAAAGGGACTTAAGGGGAGAGATAAGACTATGAAAAATCTTTTTAATAGATTGGCTATCAATAGTAAAGAGCAAATATTATTATTTATTAAGGGGATAATACTCGGAATGGGATTTATTATTCCTGGGGTAAGCGGAGGTACAATCCTAGTTATTTTTGGTATATATGAAAAGCTTTTAAGTGACTTGTTAAAGCTTCATATTACTCCCTATATTAGTATGGGATTTGGAGCTTTATTTGGAATTATGTCAGGGAGTTTTATAATATCCTATCTTTTCGACTTTTATGAAAGTCCAACATCTGCATTTATACTAGGATGTCTTTTAATGTCGGTTCCCTTTATGCTAAAGAGAACAAAGGGATTTTCTAAGGTGAATATAATATTACTTATTTTAGGTGCTGTTATATCCTTTACACTAACAGTTCTCCCTACTATGATAACATCGGAAAGTTTATCCTTTGGCCAATTATTTATAGCTGGATTTATTGCCAGTGGAACCATGATGATCCCTGGAGTTTCAGGAAGTGCAGTACTGATTATTTTAGGAATGTATGAAGATATGCTTAATGTTATAAAGGGAGTTCAATTAAATTATTTAATTGTATTTGTAATAGGGGCGGTTGTAGGGGTTATAGTCCTTGCAAAAATATTTAAAACCCTTTTTCAAAAGTATCAATCCCAAGTGTTGTTTCTATTTTCAGGTTTGATAATAGGTTCATCTAGGCTTTTGTTTCCCAGCGATATAGATGTATTTTCTATAATTACATTTATAGTAGGATTAGTTATTGTTTATCGTTGGGGTAATTATAAATATAAATAGGTTTGATTTAGGGACTGGGATGATGGTCCCTTTTTTGTTAAAGAAGAATGGGTAAAGAAGAAAGAAGAGATAAAAATAATATATTTTTTTTACAAATAATTAATTTTATTATAAAATAAACATAATAAAAAACAATACATTTAAAATGTTGAAATTTAGGAGGATTAAATTATGTTTAGAAAACTATCGTCATACTTGTTAATTATTTGTTTAGTGACGACTATTATATCACCAATATCCTTTGCAAAAACTAAAAGGAAAAATCCATCTAGGGAAGTGTTAGAAGAGAAGATAGAAGATATTGCAAGAAGAAAAGGAGTTCCTAGTGTATTACTTAAGTCAATAGCTAGGGTAGAAAGTATCTATCAGCAATACAACTCAGACGGAAGTGTTTTTACAGGTCCCAGTGGCAGTATAGGCCTTATGCAGATATATAATGCCTATGGTTGGTTTGATACTGATAAATTAAAGAACGATGTGGACTATAATATAGAAGCAGGGGCTGAAGTATTGCTAAAAAAATGGGATGATGCAGTTCATAGGCTACCAAGCATAGGTAATATGGATCCAAATGTATTGGAAAACTGGTATTTTGCCATATGGGCATATAATGGCTGGCTAGCAAGAAACAATCCCAATGCAACCAGCAAAAAGTATACATATCCACAGCTTATCTACATGATAGCAGAGGAAGAATATGGACAAGATATAACAGAAATAGACCCTAAGTTACTTCCTAGAAGTGGAAGACCAAGCAGGAGCACCCACTTTGATACCCCAAGTCCTGCCCATAATGCTAATATAGAAATGTATCATAAGGGAGACTTAGTGAAAGTGGATGTTATTAGCGCTAGTTTAAGTCTTAGGGATGCCCCTAGGGGAAATACGATAGGGAGTCTTAAAGATGAAACCATGTTAGAGGTAATATCTGAACCTAGGTTAGAAGGGGGATATTATAGATACAAGGTTAAAGAAATAGATGGAGATAGGCAAGGATGGGTAACTGGAAACTGGATATCTAAAACTGGGTCTAAGTATCCCTTTACTGATATATCCGGGTCTTGGGCTAAGGACTATATACTAAAGCTTAACGAGCGAGGAATAATATTAGGGAATGGAAAATCTAAATTTGAGCCTAAAAAAGAATTAACCAGGGAAGAGGTAGCAGTATTTATAACTAAAGGGTTCAGGTTAAATGGCAATGAATATAAGCTTAAATATAAAGATAAAAATAAAATATCAAAATCTGCCATGGAATCGGTTAAAGCTGTAAGTGACATGAGGGTCATGGGGGGCTATGAAGATGGTACCTTTAGACCTAAAGCAAAGTTATATAGAAAAGATGCAGCATTTATGGCTAGAAATTTATTAAGGGTAGTAGAAAGTAAATTAAAACCTAAAGAAGATATAGAGTATAAGGATATAGATGAGTTATCGGAAGCATATAAAGAGGCTATAAACTTTGTTAGTGCTAATAATATTATGACTGGAAAAGATGGATTTTTTAGACCGAATGATTATGTAACTAAAGCAGATATAAGTAAGTTTATTATTGAGATAATGGATTTATTAGGTAAGCACTTTATGTAGCTATCGAAACTGTAGGTTTTGTAGAACAAGACCCAAGGAATTCAATATATTGCATCCCTATACATACTTGGATATAGGAGGTAACTCTTGATTATAATGGAGGGGAAGGAATTCCTTCCCCTCCATTATAATCACTTAGTTGTTTGGTATAGTATTAGTGACTGTTTTGTCAGTTGTCAGGTGTTTATTAACTCCGTCTTGCTAGTTGCTAAGGGTTCATTAACCCCGACTTGTTAGTTGCTAAGGGTTCATTAATCCCGACTTGTTAGTTGCTGGGGGATTCGTAATCCCCCAGCCTATTTTTTATAAGCATATACTAAACTATCGGCAATAACCTCTGCCATATCCATAATCAATGATAATCGTACATTATGAAGACTAAATCCAGTGAAACCTTGGGATATATCCACTATCCCTATTATAGATATATCTCCAATGGAAGGGAGTTTCTTTCCCACTCCTTTTCCGGGATATATTGGTTTGTTTCTTATCTGAATTTTTCCCACATCATTTTTTTCTCCTAAGCAAGCATCTATGGCTATTATAAAGCCAAAGGGATGTTTCTTTTTTATATAATCTATTCTTTCCTTTATATTTATAGCATGAATAGGGTTTTTTAATGTTCCATATATATGAAAAGGGAACTTTTTATTTTTAAGCATGGTACCTACTAGGGGACCTAAACAGTCTCCGATACATTTATCGGTTCCTATACAAACCACTACTATTTCGTTATGGAAATAAGGGTGTATATATTCACCAAGTATAGAAGTGCTATTATTATCGTCATATTTTAATTCCATTTTTTTTGTTTTCAAGGTAATTCCCCCTTATATATGATATGACTATGCTTTTAAAAAGGGGAATAGTACTTTTTAATTAAAGAAGAAAGGGCAAAGAAGAAAGAAGAAATATAAAAACGTAGGGACAGGGCATGCCCTGTCCGGGGGACGGCCATAAAATATCCTTGGAGAAGTAGCAGAGAATTCATTCTCCGTTACATCTTGTTGTTGTGGCTTATTAACCCTGTTGTTGGGGGATTCGTAATCCCCCAACCTATAAAAATAAATCCCATATTAATACATAAATTTTCTATAACAATAAATAATATTACTAAAATAACTTTATTATAGGAGTGATATAAATGAAAAAGAGATCTTATTATCTTACTTTATTATTAGTACTTACTGTTACCACGGTGGCATTGATGTTAAATATGCAAGCTTAATTTAAAGTTAATGTTATCACATAACTTCCTAATCTAGGTCAAATCAAAGCCCTTAAATGCTAATGTTAATGTAAATACTTCAAGTTCAAGTTTATTATATGCCACCGTAAGAAGGGTGTTAAAATAAAACAGAATGTTTTATTACCTTCCATAATAATATATAATGTATGTGTAATGGAGATAAGCGAATATATTGGAGGTTATTATGGGGGGCATAATTACAATTTTTAAGGAAGAATTATTTATATTACTTCTTTCTGCAGCACCTATTTCTGAATTAAGAGGGGCGATACCAGCAGCTATTACTGTACTTGGTTTTAGTCCTTTATATAGTTTAATACTAGGGGTGATTGGTAATACTATACCTGTTCCTTTTTTACTTAAATTATTAAAACCATTGTTTGATTTCTTTGGGGAAACGGGAGCCTTTGGAGGAATAATAACATGGATTAAGAAAAGAACATTAAAGAGAAGTGATAAGGTAAAAAAATATAGTATAGTAGGTTTATATCTTTTAGTTGCCATACCATTACCGACTACAGGGGCATGGACCGGGTGTTTAGCAGCAACCCTGTTTAATATAAAGTTTAAGCATGCTTTTCCTGCTATATTATTAGGAATATTAACATCAGGAATTATAATGGTATTAGTAACAACCCAGGCAACATGGCTTGCTAAATACTTATTTGCAGAGGTGTAATTAAAGAAGAAAGTGTAAAGAAGAAAGAAGAAAAAAAATGTAGGGACTGAATATATTCAGTCCCCCTGTCCTATGAAGAGGCAGGGGGAACAGAATAAAAATTTATTTCCACAATAACAAAAAATATTGACACTATTTCACCAATATGGTATCATCATATTAATATAAAGAAACTGAATAAAAATCTTGATGCCTTATCAAGAGCGGTGGAGGGAAAGGGCCCTATGAAACCCGGCAACCAATGGCTAAGCTATACGGTGCTAAATCCCGCAGAATGGAGATTCTGGAAGATGAGGTGACTCGTGAAAACGACCTCTTCTTTTTAGAAGGGTTTTTTTATTATGTAATATAATAGGGAGGTTTAATCTCTATGTTGGGCCTCAATATATTAGGGCTCTACAAGGATTATACTATTAAAGATTTTTAATTCCATTGAGTTAAGGGATGGATAATCCCTTGTTGTTGGGGGATTCGTGACCCTCCAACCATAAAAATAAAGGAGGAAAAGAAATGAGAAAATGGCTATTTACATCGGAGTCAGTTACAGAAGGTCATCCAGATAAAATGTGCGACCAGGTTTCAGACTCTATACTTGATGCAATATTTGAAAAAGACCCAAATGCAAGGGTGGCTTGTGAGACGTCGGTTACAACGGGACTTGTATTAGTTTCTGGGGAGATTACTACTGATTGTTATGTTGATATACCAAAGGTTGTTAGAAAGACTATTGAAGGAATAGGATATACTAGAGGAAAATATGGATTTGATAGTGAAACTTGTGCAGTTCTTACGGCAATAGATGAACAATCTTCAGATATTGCCATGGGAGTTGATGAGGCTTTAGAGCATAAGAATAAAGAAGAAGATGAAAGAAATTTAACGGGAGCAGGAGATCAAGGTATAATGTTTGGATATGCATGTAATGAGACAGATGAACTTATGCCCCTTCCAATATCATTGGCCCATAAATTAGCAAGAAGATTATCAGAGGTAAGGAAAAATGGAAAGTTACAATATCTAAGACCCGATGGTAAGACCCAGGTTACAGTTGAATACCATGATGATAAACCGGTTAGGGTTGATACCGTGGTTATGTCAACACAACATAGTCCCAATGTTGATTTGGAAACTATAGAGAAAGATTTAATAGAGCATGTTGTAACAGAAATTATACCAGCTGAATTATTAGACGATGATACAAAGTACTATATAAATCCAACTGGAAGATTTGTAATAGGTGGTCCCCAAGGGGATGCAGGATTGACAGGAAGAAAAATAATAGTTGATACCTATGGTGGCTATGCAAAACACGGAGGTGGAGCTTTCTCAGGAAAGGATCCAACAAAGGTTGATAGATCAGCGGCCTATGCAGCTAGATATGTGGCTAAAAACATAGTTGCTGCGGGACTTGCAGATAAATGTGAACTACAACTTGCATATGCAATAGGTGTAGCTAAACCGGTTTCAGTTTTAGTTGATACATTTGGCACAAATAAAATAGAAGAGTCTAAGATAGAAGAGTTAGTTAATAAGCACTTTGACCTAAGACCTGCTGCTATAATAAAGGATTTAGACTTAAGAAGACCTATTTATAAGCAAGTGGCTGCCTATGGACACTTTGGTAGAGACGAGCTTGATTTACCTTGGGAAAAGACGGATAAAGCAGAGATTTTGAGAAAAGAAGGGCTTGAAATTAAAGAATAAAGAATAGAGAATAAAGAATAGATAAGGAGCAAAGTGGCCTCAAGCCACTTTGTTTTTTTTTATAACGGATTTTGCGACTGTAAGGAGTAAAATAACCATATTTATTCTTTATTCTCTATTATCTATTCTTTAAAAATAAATGTGACCTTAGACTTAAGTCTAAGGTCACATTTATTTTTATGAGTCATATTATATACCATAGATAGTTTAACCCTATACAATACAAAAAAAGGATGGGGTATAATGTTATTATTCATTTTTACAGGGGTGGTGTATGTATTCTTTATATATGGGGTTATAGAGTTTTTTAAAAATCTATATAAAGATATATATACTAAAGGCAAAGCATATGAAATGTCGGAAATTAAGATATTGGTTGAGGATTTGGATGATATTGAGTATACAGTTAGTTTACTTAAAAAGAATTTTAATAATATAATAATATTAATTAATGGTGAGGATGAATATCTAATAGAAAATGCTACAAATAAAGTAAAGGATCCTAATATTAGATTTGAAATATTGAAAAGAAGAAAACTAGAAAACTCTTAGAGAGATTTTAATAAAGAAGAAATACAAATTAAAGAATAAAGAATAGAGAATGAAGAATAGATAAGGTTATTTTACTCCTTAGGGTCGTAAACTTTAATTATGTAGGGGCTGAATATATTCAGTCCCCCCGCCGTAAGAAAAGGCGGGGAAAGAATCAGAAATGAAATTGCCACTGATGATGGCAAAATCTATGTTGTTGGGGGATTCGTAATCTCCCAACCCATAAACTCACTACTTAAAAAACTAAAACTCCCAAATTAACAAAAAACCTCCAAAGAGCTATTATTACATTACCGGTAATAAATAGGGCCCTGAAATTTGGAGGTTAGGTTATGTATAAAGAGATAAATTCTTTATTAGCTCAAAGTCAAAGGGGAGATAGAAAAGCTAAAGAGAAACTTGCACTAAAATTAAAACCCTTAATATTAAGTTCCATAAAAAGATACTATAATAAAGCTACTTTATATGATGATCTTATACAAGAGGGGTATGAAGTAGTTCTTAGATGTATAAGGGATTATAATAAATCTAAAAATGCATATTTTCTAGGGTATGTAAAAACCATGTTAATGTACCATTACTTGGACAAGCATGAGAAAAAGTATAATCAAGTATCGATAAATAAGCCAATAGGAGATGAAATAGAAATAATTGATACCATAGCTGATGATTATTCCCTAGAAGATTCAGTTGTTATGGATCATGATATTAAAACTTTGTGGGACAATATATCGAATTTGACAGATAGGCAAAAAACAGTGATTTTACTCTATTATATAAAAGGGATTTCCCTAAAAGAAATCTGTAAAAGACTTAATGTATCCTATAGAACTGTTGTAAATACTAAAGTATATGCCATTGAAAAAATAAAGGCAAATTTATTATAGTAAAAAATCACCTCTGGAGATATATAAGTAATGAAAGGAGGTGATACAGATGGCATTGGATATAACTAATAAGGATTCAAAACTTAGGATCAGATTTGATGGGGGATTAGATGACAAGGGAAAACAGATATTAAAGTCAAAGACGTATTCAAAGATTAAACCAGAGACCACCGATGATGATATCTATGGAGTGGCAACATCATTAACAGGACTTCAAAATCTACCATTGATGTCTGTGACTAGAGTCAACGAAGTGGAATTAGCAGAGGCTTAAATTATCTAAAGATTCTGATATAAGGAGGTGAACGTATGGCTGATAAAAGATTAGAGATGACCTTTAAAAATGAAGCTGATAAAAGGACAACCATTTCAATAGATAACCCTAGAGATGACATAACCGATGCAGAGGTTCAAACTGCTATGAATGATATAATAGCAAAAAACATTTTTAACTCATCAGGGGGAAATTTAGTAGGCATATATAAAGCTAGAATAGTAACAACAGCTGTAGAAGAATTAACGGTTTAAAATAAAAGCGGCCCCTTTGGCCGTTTTTATTTTTAAAAGAGGAGAGTTGAGAATTGAAAGTGGCGGGAATGGACCGAAGGTAAATTGATTTAAAGAATAAAAATAACTAACAACCAAAAACTACGAACCAGCCTAATTTATAATTTAAAATTTGTTGTTGGGGGATTTGTAATCCCCCAACCAATAAAACTGGGGAAGGTAAAAAATGGGAGGTTTAGAATCTACTGGTAACGAAGAAAATCATCCCAATTTAAAATTAACAATTCCAAAGCAAAACTTCGGCAAAGGGGGTGTGTATAAAAATGGAGGAAATATATACTCATGTTGCAAACCTAGGGTTTCCCATAGCCGTTTCTATTTATTTGCTGGTAAGAATAGAAGGTAAACTTAGTAAACTTACAGAGAGCATAAATGAGTTAGCCAAGGTTATAGAAACTAGAAACCCACTCCAGTGAATATAAATAACTTAAAAATGAAAAATATTTATAAAAATAAAATATATCCATTGTAAATTAACATACTATGTGATATAATTTCACTAAAGTTATTCTTAAGTGAACCTATAGTTGAATTATAATAAAAAGAGGGGGAGTTGTAATGAAGAGGTTTTTAGTAGTAGGGTTAGTATTTTTACTTTGTTTTGGAATGTTTGGACAAGCATCATTTGCACGTTCAGATAGTAGAACAGATAACATACCACAACTAAACGGTACAATAAGATCGGATGTATGGATTCAAAGTTTTGCAGATTCCGATGGAACTGGACAATTTCAGGTTACTGCAGACTATAGCAGCTCTAGTCATCCAAGACCAAGTTGGATAAAAACAGAGTGGGATTTTTATGCTATAGGAATATCTGCATCGATTAACTTTAAAGCTGGATCTGGTTCCATTTCTGGTTCAGGATATACATCAACTAGTGGTGGATACTGGAAAAATTCTAACGGAGCTTCTACAGCATGGTATAGAGGCAGAGTTGGAGCTAATGGACTTACTGTATACGTAGGTTGTGAAAATACGGCTTCAGGATTTGCAGCGGGAGTACCATTTTCAACAACTGCTAGGGTATAAGGATAAAACTGTAATATAATAATTTAAAGGTTTAGGGTTCACTTGGAATAACTTTAGTAAAATTCTCTAAGAAATTAGGGAATTTTACTTTATATATCTTTATGATATAACTGTTAATTTTAAAGAATGGAAAGGATATTTATAAAAAGTATTATATTGGGAGTAGATAATTATGAGAAAAAAATTTACATTTTTATTGCTGGGAATAGTATTATTATCATTAATTATTTTTATAAATCAATTTAACCAAGAGACATACTTAAAAGTCAGTGATGTCAAGTTGGAAAACCAAGAAGATATAGATAAGTATTTCTCTAAATTTTTAAATAATACTAGTTTTGAAATTATGGAGTATAGCCATTTGCCATCATTAGAAAATACACTGGTTAATTTAAAGATGATGAATAGGTTGGGTTTAATAGATGAAAAAAATATTAATAGGAACAATCTTAAAAAATTACTTCAAAAAGAAATACTTGAGCTTGGAAATCAAAATGATGACATGGGATTATATAGGAAGTATGATTTGCTGCATTCTTATCAAAGTTATTTAGACGAGTTTAATATAGGGGAAAGTGATTTGGTACTAAATTTAGCTGGGGATATAAATCAAGATGTGGATATGGTTTTAGAGTACATGGAAAGTCATCCAGAAAAAATTGTTACATATCTAGAGATATTAAACAAAATCCTTTATTTAAATGTGGAAAAAAATATAGAAGATAACATAAAGGGAGAAATTGAAAAGATAACAAATATTAACTACGACAAATATCCGCCATCGGAGCAAAGGATGATTAGGTTTAATTTATTAAAGTCATTTAATTATTTAGGGTTAGATAATAATGAGTTAGAAGGAGAATGTAAAAAAACACTTAATAATATGATTGAAAAATATAAAATAAATGGTAATATAAGTATTAAAGATATAGTCATACTAAATAAAGGGGTAAACATATTCTCAAATGATTTAGGGGAAAATAAAAAGTTAAAAGAAATTGTTGAAGAAATGAAACTTATGTTGATAGGAAGAAATGATCATCAAACCTTTGTAAAAAGTAAGGTCTATGATTTGATCAATACATTAGATTTATGGGACAGTGACTTAAAAGAATGGGTACTTAATATGCCTAGAGATAAGGGGTATATATATCCTAAACCGGTCAGCTTAATTCCCACCTTTAGGAATATGTATTTGTATCTAAGAGTAAACCAATTAAATAGCATGGATTTTAAAAGGATAGAAAAAAATAAAATGAATTATCTAGAAGATATTATTAAAATGTATGGCTCAAGGACATTGAGCAAACAGGAACTTTACTATGGATATAAGCTAAAGAAATATTTGAAAAGTGAAAGATTAGATAAAATTATAGAAAAAACTAAAGATAAATACATAGGTGATATTAATAGTCTAAAGATTACTAAAAAAAATATATATGAGAATTATATGTTATTTCAAATTTTAGATAACAGTAGAAATAAAAGCAAATTAAAGGATAAATTTTATGCTTATTTTAACAATGGAGATCTAAATTGTGAAAATCCCGGAGAAGAGTTATTTATAAATATGATGAAGCTTAATATTGATTTACTTAGTGGAGAAGATATATCCCATGGGGATATAAAAAAATATAATAAAATGATAACTGATTATAAAGGGGAATTAGAAATCACCATACTGAAGATGTATTTGAGGGCCCATGAAAACTTAAATATTAAAGTAAATGCTGGGATGGTCCAGATTATAAAAGAAAAGCTAAATAGATATAGGGTGAAAAACGGCTATTTTATAGATGGGAGATTCCGTTCCGTAAGTTTATATGGAACTCAACAGGGTTTAGAAATTGAATCTTTGTTAATATTAAATGATAGGAGGGATGATGGTGACTAATACTATTTTAGAACTAAGGAATATTTCTAAAAGATATGGAGATAAAAAAGTTCTTAATGATATAAGCCTAAAGGTTAATTTAGGAGATATGATATTAATAAAGGGGAGTTCTGGAGCTGGGAAATCAACATTATTAAATATATTAGCTTTTTTAGAAGCTAAAGACTGTGGGGAGATTTTTTGGAAAGGAAAAAATATCGATAGCCTAACTATCAAGGAAAAAAAGGGTATTAGAAAAAGGGAAATGGGATTTATTTTTCAAGAATTTAATCTATTTGAGAACTTAACAGTTAAAGAAAATTTAGATGTCGTATTATCCCTTACTACAAAAACAACAAAGGAAGATAGAAAAGGTAGGATAAAGGAATACTTACAAAAATTTCAGATGGAAGATAGGGGAGATACATATGTTAAACTCTTATCGGGAGGGGAACGGCAAAGAGTAGCAATAGTAAGAACCTTTTTAACAGATTCCACTATTGTGTTTGCAGATGAACCCTCAGCAAATGTAGATGATAAGAATAAGGATATAATAAAGGGATATTTAGTGGAACTTAAAAATGCTGGAAAAAGTATAGTTATTGTATCCCATGATGACTATTACGATAAAATTGCAAATAGAATATATGAAATTAAAAATGGATATATTAAAAAGATTCCCGGGGAGGGAGAGAGATGAGAATTGCTTTTTTATTTTTTAAGAGAAATTTTAAGAAGTTTACTGGCATAATACTGTCTCTACTATCTTTTCTTTTAGTAATGAATCTTATACTGGGAATAATACTATCGGTAAATGATAATTTTAAAAGGGGAATAGTTAACAACAGTGACCTATATTTTATGGAAGTATATAATGAGGATGCTCCTATGGATATATCCCTTAAACTAAGGGATAAAGTAAATAGTATTGAAGGGGTTGAAAGCTCATTTTTTGATTTTTCCCATCCAGTAAAGTTATATGATAAAGGGAAAAATAATATAGACATGACAAATATATTAGGTGTTGAAACTAAGGCATTACAATATTTTAATGTAGATGATATTGATGTAGAAGAGGACTTTATTTTTATAAATAGGTCTTTATCTGATAAAAAGGAGTTTAAAGATTTAAAAAAAGGAGATAAGGTTTACATTAAAGATTATAAGTATGTTAAACAAGGTGATTCCTGGGAAGGGGAAGAGTATTTTTTAGAGAGAACATTTTATGGTTTTTTAGATTTTGATGAAAATAACATATTTAGGAATAATATATCCCTAATAGAATATAATTCTGCTGAAAAAATAGCTAGGGGAATGACAAGGACGGGAGATCCTTATTTTAGCAGGTTTATAGTAATAGTACCTGAAGTGGATAAATTAGAGGAAGTGGCAAACATAATAAGGGAAGAAGATAAGGACTTAAAGGTTAGGTATACATTGGACGAAACTGGAAGTTTACCTAGTTTTGCTGTGATTATAGTAGCTGTAAGTGCTTTAATAATAGCTATATTATTTTTAATAAGTGTTTTTAGTGTGTTATCTAACCTAAATCAAATATTAGAGTTAAGGAAGAGGGATTTTGCCCTATTTGATATGTTTGGTGTAGATGAGAAAGAAATCATGAAGATGTTTATAGTTGAGTTATTTATCCATGGTATATTAACCTTCATTAGTACGGTTGTAATTACATATGTTTCCTTCTATTTATTTAGGAGCTTTTTACAGTTTGATTTATTAACAGAGTATTTATATATATATATTCTGGTAGATTTTATATTGGCTGTCGGAATGCTGGTATTTATAGGAATTATAAAACTTAAGAAGACCCTAAAGGCTAATGATACCATGGGATTTTATAAGGAGGTATTGAAGCAATGAGAAGATATTTAAGTCTAGGAATGATTTTATTTGGCCTTACCCTATTTATAGGTGGATGTAGCTTTGGGCCTAAGATGGATGTTTATATAGATGGAGATACTAATGAAGAAAATATAAAGGCTATTGGTGAAAGTCCGATTTTTTATACAAAACCTAATGATGAATATATAGAATATATATACTATGACAGGGATAACAGTCTATCGAAAGAGGTGAATATTGGATATGAATATATAGCAAAGGAAGATTTATTAACTATAAGTGACAAAGGAGATTATCTATTAGCTCAAAAAAATATGGGAAAGGGAATTGATAGACTTATAGATCTTACTGGATTAAAAAGTTATAAACTTACATCTAGTGGATATCAGATGATAGGGGAAAACAAAGAAAACATTCTTTTGCAAAGATTTGATGAAAATAAAAACCAGTGGACTATAGAAATCTTTAATAAATCAAGTAAAGCTCTAGATACCAGTGAATTCTACAAAAATATTAATGAAACAAGTTCAGAAATAAACAGGGGAATAAGTTTAGGGGAAAAAAGATTCCTCTTTGTTTTTAAAGAGGGCGATGGTACATATCTTGCCTATGTGAATAATGATAACCTAATGTATACTAAAATTAGTGATGAGATTATGAGGGATATTAAAATTTTGCAAAATGGTGAAAATGAGGTTGTAATATATAAGGGATATAAAGAGGAAATTTCTAGAGGTGTTATAGATCCTAAAATTATCTTTATACGATATGAAATTAAAGATGATACTCTTAAGGCCCAGATAGATAAAACCATTGATATAGAGAATAAAAACAATAGATTAGATGGTAGTGAATCCATGGAGTTTATTAGAGATAAAGAAGGATACCTAATATTATTTAGATACCAAGGAAATGGAGCTATGAAATTATTTAAAGTAGGAAATGGGGGAGAGTTAACAGAGGTAGATTCGGTAAATAATTTTGATACTAAAAGGGTTATTTCCACAGAAGATGGATTTTATTGCTTCGATGGAAAAGATTTAGTTTTATTGAAAAAGTAAATGAAAATATTTTTCACATTAAACTTTGGCACTGCCCAAGGGATAGATTGTACTCTGTTCCTTGGGCATTTCTAATTTTATTAGCAAATAGAGGACGATGAACCTATACCTTTTTTATTATTTAAAAAAGCTATTGACAATAAAACGTGCGTTCGATTATAATGGAATTATAATACAGGGGGTGAAATAAATGGATAAGATTGACATGGTTATAGAAAACAAAATTATGGCAATAATACCGGTATATGTGGAAAACAAGGGGAATTCAACAAAGGTTATAACAGCAGGTGCCGATATCACTTTAATCTACAAAAGTATTAAAACTGTTTTAAAAATCATTGCCAATTATTTTATGACAGATATGAGGGTAGGGAAAAAATATTATGGAAATTTGATTGGAGCAACAAATGTAGTTCCGGTGGTGTTTAATAATCATAATATCTTTGTACCATTAAAAACAAGAAAACCAATATCTAAAAATGATGGCTCCTTTGGGTACTTTAATTTAGACTATATAGAAAGAGTAGAGAAGAAAAATGGAGAAATATATATAATATTAAAAAATGATATAAAGGTAAAAACCATATTAAAATTGAAATCAGTTAAAAAGCACATAAGGGAAGGTAAGATAATCAAAAATGTTTGTACAAGCAGCCCCGATAGTTTATCATATTCTAGGGAGGGATTTTATTGTGATTTCAATGCTCCTGCCACTAAGGGGGATATAGCAATATTAAGAAATGAAATCCTATCTCTACAAAGGGAATATCAAAAATGATATAATTGATTTAACATTATATTGGAGGGAATAAAAATGGTAACTATAGAGGGAACAGTGGAGGAGATAATATTTCAAAATGAAACTAACGGATATGTTGTAGCTATTGTGGAAACAAAGGATGATGTAGTTACTATTGTGGGAAATATTCCAATGATAAATATCGGAGAAACATTAAACTTACAAGGGGATTGGGATTATCACCCTAATTATGGTCAACAATTTAAAGTTGAAGTATATAGTATGGTTGTGCCGGCTACCCTAAATGGAATAGAAAAATATCTAGCATCGGGGCTTATATCGGGAATAGGACCTAAGACTGCTAAGAGCATTGTTAAAAAGTTTGGGAAAGAGTCCCTAGATATACTTCAATACAATCCTGAAAAATTAATGGAAGTGGATGGAATAGGAAAGAAAAAGGGAAAAAAGATAGCAGAAGCATTTCAGGAACAGAGAGAGTTACAAGATGTAATGATGTTTTTACAGCAGTATGGAATAAGCGCTAATTATGGTGTTAAAATATATAAAAAATATGGAAGTGAAACAGTAGCTAAAATAAAGGAAAATCCCTATAGGTTATCCCAAGATATATTTGGCATAGGATTTAAGATGGCGGATAAAATAGCTAAAAATATGGGAATAGATAATAACAGTGAATATAGGGTTAGTGCCGGAATAAAGTTTGCCTTAATGGAGTCTTCCACAAGTGGACATACCTATATTCCTAAGGAAGAACTTATAAGAAAATCAGCGGGTCTTTTAGAGGTTAATATGGATATTATTGAAAATAGTATAACAGCCCTTGCACTAAATCAGGAAATACAACTGGAAAACTTTGATGGTAAAACCTGTGTATATTATATGCCCTATTATTATGCAGAGACCAGTGTAAGCAAAGCAGTGGTGGCATTATCTCAAGGGGAGCTAAAAAAGCTTGAGATAAATGTTGAAAGGGAAATAGATGATATAGAAAAGGAAAATCAAATAAGATTTGCTAAAAAACAAAAAGATGCCATAAGGGAAGCGGTGGACAATGGGCTATTAGTAGTAACTGGAGGTCCGGGAACCGGCAAGACAACCACTATAAATAGTATAATAAAATTATTTGAAAAAAATAATCTAACAATACAATTAGCGGCCCCCACAGGACGGGCGGCAAAAAGGATGAGTGAAGCAACGGGAAGGGAAGCCAAAACCATCCATAGATTACTAGAATATAACTTTGTTGATGATCAAGTGGGTATGGCATTTTCTAGAGACGATGGAACACCTTTAGAAACCGATGTTCTTATTGTAGATGAGGTATCAATGGTTGATATATTGCTTATGAATAACCTTCTTAAGGCTATAGTACCGGGTACTAGAGTTATATTAGTTGGGGATATAGACCAATTACCATCGGTGGGTCCTGGGAATGTTCTTAGGGATATAATAGATAGTAAAATAGTTAAAGTTGTGACTTTAGACGAAATATTTAGACAGGCAAAGGAGAGTATGATTGTAGTTAATGCCCACAAAATAAATAAAGGGGAAGCACCTAGTTTAAATGTAAAGGGAAAAGACTTTTTCTTTATGAGAAGAAATACTGGAAAAAGTGTTACTGATACCATACTGGAACTATGTAGTGAAAGACTCCCTAAGTTTAATGGATATGACCCTGTTAAGGACATTCAAGTACTATCCCCGATGAAAAAGGGGGATACAGGTGTTAATATGTTAAATGAAAAGATGCAGGATAGGTTAAATCCTAAGGTATCAAATGAATACGAAAAAAAATCAGGAGATACCATATTTAGGGTGGGAGATAAGGTAATGCAAATAAAGAACAACTATCAAATGGAATGGAAACTATTAGAGAACGGAGTGGTGGTAGACGATGGTGAAGGTGTATTTAATGGAGATTTTGGATACGTCACAGAAATAGACGATGAAGAGGATGAATTAAAGGTATTATTTGATGAAACTAAAGAGGTGACGTATAGCTACAATCAATTGGACGAACTAAGACTAGCCTATGCCACAACAATACACAAAAGCCAAGGGAGTGAATTTCCAGTGGTGGTAATACCCATATGCTGGGGACCACCTATGCTACTTACAAGAAACCTACTATATACAGCCATAACGAGGGCAAAGGATTTAGTGGTACTGGTAGGTAACGAAAAATACCTTCATATGATGATAAATAATAATAGGATAAATAAAAGGTATTCTGGACTTAAAAACAGATTGTTGCGGATTTTGAGCATCTAAAAGAGGCTGGTTTAAATACAATTGTTAATGGTGAATTGTTAATTGGCTTAGCTGTTAAGGGATCTAGGAGAGGTTCATTACATCATAGCCCCATGTTGGGGGATTCGCAATCCCACAATTTCCAACCCTGTTGTTGGGGGTTGGTAATCCCACAACTTCCAACCTTGTTGTTGGGGGTTGGTAATCCCGCAACTTCCAACCTTGTTGTTGGGGGATTCGTAATCCCACAACTTGATCATGACTAACAATTAAAAAATGTAGGGCCTGAATATATTCAGGCCGCTGAACCGAAATAAAACTAACTTTAAACTCCAAAACATACTAACCACCAAAACCCACACAACCCCCAATAATTAATCATTAATAATTCACAATTAACAATTATTCCGAAGGAAGGATAACAAAATGCCAAAACTAAAACAAATCCTCACCATATTCATAAAAACTATACTTGATCTCCTCTACCCTGAGGATAACCTCTGTTTTATATGTGATGAGGTCCATGATGAAGTTGATGAGGGACATATTTGCCATAGTTGCATGAAGGAGCTAGTTTTTGTAGGAGATAATAAATGTTTTATATGCAGTAAACCACTGGAACTAGGTTATTTACCAGATAAATGCCCCGATTGTATGAATAATAAGCATTATTTTAAAAAGGCAATATCTCCATTACTTTATACAGGAACCATAAAAGATGCCATATATAAATATAAATACGGAAAAAAATCATATATGTATAAGGCCTTTGGATATATTTTAAAAGGTGCTATTGAAAAAGATATATCTAATATAGATATAATAGTACCAGTGCCCCTCCATAAATCAAAACTTTCAGATAGGGGCTTTAATCAGTCCCTTCTACTTTCAAAATACATATCAAATGAATTTAAAACTCCCCTAGACAATAAAAATCTAATAAGAATTAAAAAAACTACAATCCAAAATAAATTACATAAAAAAGAAAGAAGAAAAAATATAAAAAATGCATTTAAGGTTATAGATAATAGGGTATTTATAAATAAAATAGTATTATTAATAGACGATATATTTACAACCGGGGCAACAGCCGATGAATGCAGCAAAGTTTTATTGAATGCAGGAGCTAAAGAAGTCGTAGTATTGACGTTGACAACAGGAAGAAACAATTATAAATTATAAATTTTAAATTCAAAACATAGGGCTAAACTAGTTTAGCCCAAAGGATACAGAATTATTTTTAATATGGAGGGATGTATATAACCGAAATTGAATATTGATAACTGCTTTGCTAATTTACAATTTATAATTTATAATTTAAAATTATCTCCTAAGGTTTTTGTTAAATTATGCCGAAAATAATAATAAACCTAATATATATAATTTGCGGGGGTGAAATCATGGAACTGAAAAACTGTAAAAAATGCGGCAGGATCTATGCGTATGATGGATATGATAGTTGTTCAAGATGTAGACAATCAGATGAAGAAGAGTTTAGAAGAGTAAAGGAATATATATATGAACATCCAGGAGCTACGATACATGAAGTCTCAGAAGAGACGGAAGTTAGTAAAAATAAGATTTTGAAATTTTTAAGGGCAGGAAGACTTGAGATAAAGGGCGATGATGCTAACCTTATATTAGACTGTGAGAGATGTGGAAAATCAATAAAAACTGGTAGATTTTGCAATCAATGTACAGCAGAAATGCAAAGAGAATTTAAATCTGCAGTTGCTCCTAAAAAGTCTCCTGAAAATGAAAGGAAGAAAAGAGAAGACGATAGGATGTATATAGCTAAGCGACGTAAAAGATAAAAAATAACTAAAGGATTAACCCCATTTTTCCGATAATCTTAATATAAGAACGGAAAATGGGGTGTTTTTATGAAAATAAATAACAATAATATTAGGAAAATGCTTAAGACTTACAATACACAGCAAAAAGACAATAAAATAAATAAGACAGATAGGCTTAAAAAGAGGGATAAAATAGCTCTTTCAACTAAAGGAAAGGACTATCAAATGGCCATGGAAGCAATAAAAAATGTACCGGATATAAGACAGGATAAAGTTGATGAGATAAAAAAGAAAGTTAATAGTGGAACCTATAATATTGATGCAGAAGAAATAGCAGAGAAGATGATTAATCATATAGATATTGGTATATAAAGGGTTTTAACCTGGGGGATTACAAACCCCCCAGGAACGGGAATTTGTTGTAGGATTCCCCAATAAACTTTGGTGATGTAGAGGGGGAATTCATTTCCCTGTTGTTGGGGGATTCGTAATCCCCCAACTGTAGGGCTGAATACATTCAGCCCCACTGGACCGAAAATATAATCAATATCTCCACATATAGTAGAGAACAAACCAAAACAACGGCTATGCCAATTTAAAACTTATAATTTGAAATTCCAAAGCTCAGCTTTGGTAAAGGGTGGTGCAATATATGGACAAGCTCATAATGGTACTTAAAAAAACATTAAAAGATCAAATCAATATATATAACACACTATTAGAACTAAGTGAGAAAAAGACAGATATTATAGTAAGGAACAATATAAAAGAGTTGGATAATTTAACAAAGGAAGAGCAACAAATCATAATCGACTTATCCCAGTGTGAAAAAAACAGACAGAAAGCAGTAAATACCATAGCCAGTATTATGGAAGTAAAAGAAGATATTAATATGATAGCTATTTATGACCACTTAAATGACCATGACAAAAAAGAAATAGAAGAAATAAGGGATGAATTACTAAATATAATAGAAAAGTTAAATGACAGAAATAAGCTAAATGAATCTCTTATAAAGGATTCATTGGAATATATAGATTTAAATTTAGAATTATTAACAACTGATGGATTTGAAAATACCTATAGTGATAAAGATAATGGCCAAGTAAACAAAAAGCAAAAGAGTCTATTTGACTTTAAAGCATAGGTGCCCACCTTCGGTGGGAATTGTAAATTTTAAATTGTAAATTAGTTTGCGGGAGCGAAGTTTATGGTGGTTAGTAGTAGTGTTTAAAGTACAAGTGTAGGGTGACTAGGTTTGATTGCTAGGTATCTTTAAATTCTGTTGTTGGGGGATTCGCAATCCCCCAACCCATAGACCGAAATTAGCGAAAAAGGAAGTGAAACTATGTCCACATTTGGAGGATTGTCAATATCTATATCGGGACTTTATGCAAATAAGAAGTCTTTAGATACCATATCCCATAATATATCTAATGTTAATACTCCAGGTTATGTTAGGCAACAGGCCTTGCATGAATCGGCTTATTATAAGAAAATAGCCGGTGGATTTAAAGCTGGAACCGGCGCGAATGTCCAACAGATAAGACAAATAAGAGATGAATTTTTAGATATGAAATTCAGGGATGAAAATGAAAAGTTTGGATATTGGGAATCTAAGAGCAATATGATGCAAGGGGTAGAATCAATATTTAATGAAGTTAGCGATAGTGGGATTCAAAAGATTATGGACCAATTTTGGAATGGTTGGGAGGAACTATCAAAACATTCCGATAGTCTTACCATAAGGGGGCTTGTCCATGAAAGGGCTGTTGCCTTTACGGAGGCTGTTAATCATATAAGGACTCAGCTAGATAGTCTTCAATTAAATCTAAATAAGGATATTGATAATAATATATTCAGGATAAACAACATAATTAAAGGAGTATCAGATCTAAATCAAAAAATAAGGGATATTGAGTCTACAGATGTAAATGTTAAAGCCAATGACTTAAGGGACAAAAGAAATAACTTAATAGATGAATTGTCGGGAATGATTCCCATAACTACTGAATATGCCAATGATGGATCTATAAATGTATCTACTAAAGGAAGGCTTTTGGTTGTAGAAGATCAGTATAGAGAGCTAACTAAGAAACAGAATGATAAGGGATACAACTACTTAGCATATAAAAGGACTGGAGATAAGATAGATTTAAATGAAGATGAAGGACAGATAGCGGGACTTATATCAGTTAGGGATAAAGAGATAGAAGAAATGAAATTAAGACTTAATCTATTTGTAAATACTGTGGCTAAAGCAGTAAATAAAGAGCATAAAAATGGTTATGATCTTTTAGGGAATAGTGTTTCAGGAACTAATGCTGAAAAATTCTTTACTACAAAGAATGGAACAGGAAAAATAGAAGCGGGAAATATTCAAGTGAATCCGGAATTAAGTGATTATAATAAAATAGCTGCTTCTTTAAACGGAGATACTGGAAATGGAGAGATAGCTAAGGCTATATGTGAGTTAAGGGATGAACAAATATTTGATGATATAAAAAATCCCGATGGAACTATAAATGAAAAGGGAACAATAACCGAACTATTAGATAAAGCAAGTGACTATGATGGAACTCCCCTTGAGGGCTTAATAAAAGAAATAGATACAAAACAAGATGAATATAAAAGCATGACCAGTGATGACTTCTATAGAAATTTAATTTTAAAAATAGGTTTAAGTAGAGGTCAAGCGAGGAGTATAGCTAAAAATCAGACCATACTTATAGGTCAAATAGATGGCAAAAGGCAGTCAATATCAGGGGTATCATTAGATGAAGAAATGACAGCGATGATGAAATACCAACACTCCTATGTAGCAAACTCAAGGGTAATAAATGCCATAGATGGAATGATAGAAAACATTATAAATAAAATGGGAATCGTCGGAAGGTAAATCTACGATTTACCTTCCGAATTACAAATTATAAATTATAAATTTTAAATTGGCAAAGCTGCTAAGCGAATATATTTTGGTTATAAGCATATGTCTCATATCATCAAGTATTTAATGTATAGAATCTGAAAATATGGGAAGTATTCCAATATATTAATTAATAATGTGTTGGAGGTTAAATATGAAAACTGATAATGCTGTTAGGGAGAAAACATATAATTTTGCTTTGAGAATAGTAAAGATGTATAGGTATATAGTTGAAGAAAAGAAGGAATATGTAATTTCTAAACAATTATTGAGATGTGGTACAAGCATAGGGGCTAATATAGAAGAAGGCTGTTCTGCTCAAAGTAGAAAAGATTTTATAAATAAATTATCAATAGCGCAAAAAGAATCCTACGAAACAAGATATTGGCTCAAATTGTTAAGAGACAGTGAGATTATAGAAACTATATACATAAAAAGTATGTTAAAAGATTGTGAAGAAATAATAAAACTAATATCTAAAATATTAGTTACAACAAAGAAGAATGATAAAATATGATAATGGTATTTTACGAATATTTCACGGAGTGAAATAGAGGTGTTTATAATATGAAACGTAAAAATATAAATCAATATAAAATAGTGAAGAAAAATAAAGTAGCGGGCAGAAACAATTTATAATTTACAATTTAAAATTTAAAATTATTTTACGAAGGGACTGAGTAAAAGATGTCTGGTTGGGTAGGTTTTAATACAGCGGTTTCAGGACTGTTAGGAAGTCAGAAATCACTATATACAGTTAGTCATAATATAACTAATGCGGAAACTCCAGGCTATTCAAGGCAAAAAGCTTCTCAAAGAGCTACCGATGCCTTTAATTTACCGGGAATAGGACTTCTTGGTACTGGAGCTGAAGTATATAGTATAGATAGAATAAGGGATAGTTACACCGATTACAAATATTGGACAGAAAGTGCACCAAAGGGTGAGTGGGAAGTGAAAAATAAAAACTTAGAGCAGGTAGAGGTTTTATTTAATGAACCATCGGATAGTAGTTTTAGACAGTATCTAGATGACTTTTTCACTTCTTTAGAAAATCTAAGTACAAACCCATCAGATATGTCCTACAGAGCGGATGTAAGGGAAAAGGCAGTTGCCTTTACAAAACACATAAATGATACTGCTAAGAGATTAGCTAATTTAAAGGAAGAACTTAATGGTACTATAAAGACAAAGGTTGATACAATAAATGATTTATCCCATCAGATAGGAGCTTTAAATAAGCAGATATATTCTCTAGAGATAGGTGGAACTAAAGCCAATGATTTGAGGGATAAAAGGGAACTATTAATAGACGAGCTTTCAAAAATAGCAAATGTCCAGGTTAATGAAATAAAGGGTAGTGAAAACAAACTAAATAATGGTAAAATAACAGTTTCATTAAATGGCATTGCTCTGGTTGATCATATGAACGTTACAGAGATGTCATATAAAAAGAATGGAGATAATGTAGATGTAGAGTGGGAAAATGGAACACCACTAAATATTAAGTCTGGGGAATTAAGAGGACTTATGGATATGACAAAGGGTGATGGTCAAAATGGACATTATAGGGGTATCCCCTATTATCAAGAAAGACTTGATAAATTTGCAGGTACATTTGCAACAATATTTAATAATCAGCATATGAAAGGAGAGGCCCTTGAGGGGCAAGATAGTACTCCAGATAATATAGCATTTTTTACAACAACCGATGGTACAACTGATATCAATGCTAGCAATATAAAAGTCTCAGATGATATAGTATCTAATTTAAATAATATAGCAGCAGCTGCAGCAAATAATGGCGAGGAAGGTAAAGAGGATAACGAAAACATAAAAGAGCTTTTGAGCTTAAGACATAAAAATGACTTTTTTGACGACCCAGATTCTAAAGGAACTCCCGATGATTATATTAAATCGGTACTTTCAAACCTAGCAGTTGACGGTCAGCAGTCAGAAAGAATGAAGGATACCCAAAACTTAATAGTTGAAAATATAGAAAAGAAAAGGGAATCAGTATCAGGTGTATCTCTAAATGAAGAAATGCAAAATATGGTAAGATTCAACCAATCCTATAGAGCAGCAGCCAAAATGCTAACAACAATGGATCAGATATTAGAGATTACAGTAAATAGATTAGGACTCGTCGGTAGATAAGGTGTAGCCTTATCTACCGAATTACAAATTTTAAATTATAAATTAAAAGAGAAGTCAGCTATGCTGACTTTATGAGGACAGGGCAACCCTGTCCTATGAATAGCAAAGGTGTTGGTGGCAACTTAGTTTTTTTCCGTTGTTGGGGGATTCGTAATCCCCCAAAATCTAAAATGAAAAAGAAAACTAGGGTTTTATAAAGAGTCTAATAAAAGGACCTGTGGGATTACGAATCCTCCAGCGAACAAAAAATTAAAAGATAAGTCAGGTATAATGACTTCCGTAGAGACAGGGCAACCCTGTCCTATGAAGCAAAATAAAGCTATTTTAAAGGTGAAAAAACGTAAGACCATTAAAAAACAACTTTAATGACCAATTTATAATTTAAAATTTACAATTTAAAATTCCGCAGCTTTGCTTGCAAAGGGAGGACAATGATGCGTATAACAAATAGTATGATGATAAGTGATATGATGAGAAACTTAAATAATAATATGGAAAGGATGAATAAAACCTATAGTCAATATACAACAGGTAAGAAGTTTCAGTTACCATCGGACGATCCAATAGGTGTGTCAAAGAGTTTAAAGTTACATACCGATGTGTCGGTATTGGAACAGTATAAAAGAAATGCAGACGATGCCAGATCATGGCTTGATATAACAGAAACCACATTAAAAGAGATGGGAGATGTTATTCATAGAGCTAGGGAACTTACAGTGGATGCTGCTAATGATACAAAAACTCCAGAGGATAGAAAGAAAATAGGAGAAGAGATAAAACAATTAAAGGAGCATTTAATAAAGCTTGGAAATACAACCTATGCAGGAAGATATATTTTTTCAGGGTTTAAAACAGATCAAAAGCTATTAGATGAAGATGGTAACTATGATCTAAATGGAGAAAATCTTAAAAATACCGAAATAAGTAAGTATAATATAGGTGTAGCAACGGATATAGAAGTTAATACTGTAGGAACTAAAGTTTTTGGTAACTTTGATGGAACCAACCTTGAATTTAATAACTCAGATGTAAGTAGCGGAGATACTCCTGCATTAATACAAGCTTTTACTAAGCTAGAGAAAGCTTTAGATGGAACAAGTGCTAATCCCCAAGATGATATACAAGAAAGTATAGCTAATATGGATAAAGTGCTTAATAACACCTTAGCAGTGAGATCGGAAGTAGGAGCTAAAACTAATAGACTCGAGATAACACAGCAAAAGTTAGATAGCCAAATATTGAACTTCACTAAACTACTATCAAACAACGAAGATGCTGATATGGCAAGGGTAATAATAGACTTAAAGACCCAAGAAAGTGTCTATAGAGCATCGTTATCATCGGGCTCAAGAATAATACAACCAACACTAATAGATTTTCTAAGGTAAAGCATCTTAGAAAATCTATTAGTAATTGTTAATTGTGAATTGATAATTGTGAATTAGTTGGAGAATCAAGGCTTAATATAGAACTAACACCATTGTTTAGATTGTTTATAATGGGTGTGTAGGGACAGGGCATGCCCTGTCCGGTGGACCAACATAAAACTAATCTTAAAACAAAAAACATAAAATCACCAAAAAAAACAACTTTAACGACCAATTAACAATTCACAATTAAAAATTAACAATTCCGAGGTTCCACCTCGGCAACGGGGGTGATAAATTGCCACTTCAAATTAACACCATAAGGGGTCAAATAGGAATAAGAACTCAAAATGCATCACAGAGTATAAGAAACTTTCAAGGGGAACAAAAAATAGAAACAACAATGCCAAAGGTAAAAATAAAAAGTGAAAAGCCAAGGGTAATAATAGACCAGTACCAATGTTTTGCAGAGGCAGGACTTAAGAATAATGCAGACTTAACTAAAGACATGGTAGAGTATGCAAAAATGAAACATAAACAAATGATAGATACAATAGTAGCCGATGGAAATAGAATGGCAAATATAAAAAATGGAACACCACCAGCTATCCCAGAAATAGCAGAAAAAAATGCTCGAGGCCCAGAAAAACAGTTTAGATTCGGACCAATGCCCAGTAGTAGACCGAAAATAGAAGTTGAGGGTAGTTTAGATATTAGTTGGGAGATGGGGAAAGTAAACATAAGCTATACACCAAGAAAACCACAAATAACATATAATCCTGGGAAGGTGGAAGTTTATTTAAAACAAAAACCTAGTATAGATATACAGTACGTGGATACGAAAAGATAATAGTTAACAGTTAATAGTTAATAGTCAAAGAAAAAATCAGCTAAGGCTGATTTTAAATTTAAGTACTTAGGTTTAACTTAGCATCTGGTCTAGGCATGTCTAGACCGATGGACCAACATATCGTTGTTGGGGGATTCGCAATCCCCCAACCCGAAAAACTAAGAATCAAAAATAAACCTGTGGGATTACGGAGCTCTTAGGAACGAAATTAACAATTCCGAAACTCAACTTCGGCAAGGAGGGTTAAATACAAAATGCAACTAAAAACAAAACATTTCGGCGAAATAACAATAGAAAAAGAAAAAATAATAACCTTCAAAAATGGCCTATATGGCTTTGAAGATCAGAACAGATTCACAATAATCGAAAACAATGATAAAGAGAACCCCTTCCAGTGGCTACAATCAATAGATGACTCTAATTTAGCATTTGTAGTAATAAATCCATTCATATTCAAACCAGACTACGACTTTGATATACCAGATTCTACAGTAGATAAACTAGAGATAGAAGATCCAAAGGATCTACTGATATACACAATAGCTGTTGTTCCAGAAGATATAAAGGATGTAACGGTAAACTTATCGGGCCCAATAATAATAAATTCAAAAAATAAACTGGGAAAACAAATAATAATAGAAGATAAAAGGTATACTACAAAATACTATATATTTAAAGAGCTTGAGCAAATGGACGGTGAAGAATAATGCTTATACTATCGAGAAAGAAAAATGAAAGTATAATTATAGATGATAATATAGAAATAGTAGTTACCGATATAGAAGAGGGCAAAGTGAAAATAGGCATAAATGCTCCAAAGAATGTAGATATTCATAGAAAAGAAGTATATAAACTTATTAAAGAAAGTAATAAGGAAGCCGCTAAATCTGATAGAGTTGATTTAGGGTCACTTGGGGATTTATTTAAGAAATAAATTTATAATTTCAAATTCTGAAGGTTCCACCTTGGTTTTGTGTAGGGACTGGGCATGCCCAGTCCGCCGGACCTATGCAAATCTAATACTGAAACACAAAAAATTAACAAAAACTAACTTTAATACATTTATTAGCACGTTGTTGGGGGATTCGCAATCCCCCAACCCATAAACTCAAAGCTAAGAAAGAAACCAAAGTTTTCACGTTTATCTAAGCTAAGGCCTGTGGGATTACGAATCCCCCAGGAACATTTGGGGTGACCTGAAACCTTGCTCCCATTGCTGTGGTATTCCCGATTTCCCAGTAACATTTAGGGTCACTCAAAAAAACTAACCCCAGTTGTTGGGGGATTCGCAATCCCACAACCCAAAAACTCAAAGATAAGAAAGAAACCAAAGGTTTTCCCCCATCCTAGACAAAGAGACTAAGAGCATAAACCAAAAAATATATTAAAAAACTTTACTATAAATGATATAATATAACTATAAAATACTGGAGGTCAGAAATGGAAAAAATATTAAATCAAATATTAACAGAAATCCAAGGTATAAAAAAAGAAGTATCAGATTTTAAAGGTGAAATGACAGGGTTTAAGCAAGAGATGACAGAATTTAAACAAGAAATGACAGAGTTTAAACAGGAAATGACAGAGTTTAAGCAGGAAACTGAAGAAAAATTAGATAAAGTAGATTCAAAAATAGAAAATATGGATAAAAAAATAGAAGTAATATACGACAAAACAGCAGATTTAGTAGAAGGTCAAAATGAAATAAAAAGTGATTTAGGTAAAGTAGAAACAGTTACTGCAAGCAACTGGCAAGATATAATAAAATTAAAATCTATAAAGTAATTGTTACTAAAAGTCGGGTTTCCGGCTTTATTTTTTTGTCTATGATTATAAGGGGATGGATATAATTACAAAAGACTGAAAGATTACGAATCCCCCAGTAACCTCTAGGTTGCCCCGAAACCTAGTCCCCGTTGTTGGGGGATTCGCACTCCTCCAACCCAAAAGCCTAATATTCCAAAAATAAAAAAATAAAAAAACACTAAAAAACTAAAGTCCTGTCGTAAAGTGTCGATATTTATATTGAAAGGTTAAAAACCTTATAAATTTTGGCCAAAATTTAGTTAAAAACCTTTTAAAAATACGGGCAAGGATGCCCAAATAAAATTCAGGGAGGAATTACAAATGAGAATTAATAACAATCTTATGGCGATGAACGCCCACAGACAATTAGGAATCAACAGTTCTAATCAAGGAAAATCTTTAGAAAAGCTATCTTCAGGGCAAAGAATAAATAGAGCTGGAGACGATGCAGCAGGACTAGCTATATCAGAAAAAATGAGAGGCCAAATCAGAGGTCTTAATCAAGCTAGTAGAAATGCTCAAGATAGTATTTCTTTAATTCAAACAGCAGAAGGTGCTATGAATGAGACTCATGCTATACTTCAGAGAATGAGAGAATTAGCAGTACAGGCATCAAATGATACTAATGTAACTGCTGATAGAACAGCTATAACAGATGAAGTGAAACAACTTGAAAGTGAAATAAATAGAATTTCATCTCAAACAGAATTTAACACTCAAAAACTTTTAACTGGAAGTTTTTCTAGTAAAAATTTCCAGATAGGAGCTAATAAAGGTCAGCAAATAACTTTAACTATAGCTACAATGGGAGCAGGTGCTTTAGGAGTTTCTGGAGTGAATGCAAATCTAAGTAATGCCGCTTCTGCAACAGCAGCGATATCAACAATAAATACTGCAATAGCTACGGTATCAACTGAAAGATCAAAGCTTGGTGCATATCAAAATAGATTAGAGCATACTATAAAGAACTTAGATACATCATCTGAAAACTTACAGGCAGCTGAATCAAGAATCAGAGACGTAGACATGGCTAAGGAAATGATGGAGTATTCTAAGAACAATATCTTAAAGCAAGCTGCTCAATCAATGTTAGCTCAAGCAAATCAAGCACCACAAGGTGTACTTCAGCTATTAAGATAATTACAATCAAATATTTGGAAAAAAGTAGATGGATATCCATCTACTTTTTTTTAAAGTTTTTGATAAAATATGTCGATGATAGAGTAAAGACTAAGTATTGGAGTGATTAATTTTGAAAAGCATATATGAAAAAAATATAGAAGCAATAAATAGGTCTTCTAATAACCATTATATAGATAAAAATAGTAAAGTAACTAAACAAGATATAAAAATAGAACACTCCAAAGATGGTAACTTTACAGCTATAGTTAATATCGACGGAAAGGATAAATATATAAGTAGTAAATACTCACCATTAAAAGAAGCAAAGAGATTTATTGACAGTATAGAAGATTACGATACCGAGACTTTATTTATTGTATACGGATTGGGATTAGGATATCACATTATTGAATTATATAAAAACATAGGAGAAAAAAATAAAATTTTTGTCATAGAACCTAATATAGAACTATTTAAAAAGGCTATGGAAATAAATGATTTTACAGATCTAATAAACACTAATAGTGTGCACTTTTGTGTTGGGTTATCTGAAGAGAATCTATTTAAATTTTACGCTTATAATATAGATATAAAAGCTGCAAATAATTTTAAGTTTAATATTTTTTCTCAATATGACAGATATTATAGAGATTTTAGTAATATAGTTATAGAGCATTTAAAAGAGACCATAAACAGAGAGAAAGTTATAATAAACACATTAAAGCATTTTTCTTATGATATGAATAAAAACTTATTTTATAATTTTAAAGATATACTTAAAGGAGATACAATTAGTATACTAAAAAATAAGTTTAATAATAAACCAGCTATTATAGTATCGGCAGGGCCATCTTTAGATAAGAATATTAGTCAGCTAAAATATGCTAAAGGAAAAGCAATAATAATATCTGGGGGAAGGACATTAAAACCATTATTAAAAAATGGCATTAAGCCTGATTTAGTAGTATCATTAGACCCTGGAATAGGAGCATACAAGGTTATAAAGGAAAACTTAGACACTGATATACCTATGGTTACAACTGTAGTTTCCCATAGCGATGTTATAGATGAATATAAAGGGAAAAAGATATTTTGTAATAATGAAGAGGTTGCCCAACTGGTGGAGGATTTATTAGATAAAAAGGTCGATAGAATTCCTCAAGGAGGCTCTGTAGCTAATATGTCCTTGAGTCTAGCAGACTATATGGGATGTGATCCTATGATTTTAATAGGTCAAGATTTAGCCTATACTAATGGTAAATTTCATGCAGATAGTGCTACATTAAATCAAAAAAATAATAAAGTTATTACTGAAAATAACCCAATAATAAAAGATATACATGGACAGGATGTTTACACGACTCAAGTATGGTTATCATTTTTAAGGTGGTTTGAAGAGTATATAGAAACAATATCTGATAAAGTAGTGATAGACGCTACAGAAGGTGGTGCCAAAATAAAAGGAACTAAAGTTATGACACTAAAAGAAACCATTGATAAATATTGTTTGAAAAATATACAAATACCAGATGAAATAAAAAGGCATAAAGAAATAAAGGAAATATATGATGAAGTAAAAGACTTTAATAAAAAGTTTAAAAAGTTAAAGAGTGATTTAGAGAAAGTTAGAAAGTATGCTTCTAGGGGAGTTAAATATAACAAAAAAATGTTAAGGTTCTATGAAGGTAATAAAGAAGTAAATATATCCAACGTATTAACTAAATTAGAAGAAATAGATAAAAAAATGGAAAAATATCAAAAACAAAATGTTGCCATAAATAGCTTAGTTTCACCTACTATAATAAAAACTCTATTTAGCAAAAACTTTAGAGAAAAGATAAATGAAAGTGATATAGATAGAGGAAAAAGGGTATCCAATAGAGGCTATACACTATATAAAGGAATAAAAGAGTCTATAGATAAAATTAAACCAGATATAGAAAATAGCATAAAAAGAATTGAAAAGATAGGAGCTGATAAAGGTGAGTAGGATAAAAGAGATGAAAGAAGTCTTATTAGGAATATATAATTATCTAAATAAATTAGAAAAGGGGATAGAAGACATAATAGAAAGATATCAAGATGGCGATGAAGGACAAGCAAATAGAATGATGGTTGAGGTTATTGATAGTATGGGGTGGATTATAGAAGGTATAAACTCCACTGGAGAAATACAGAAAGAAGAAATAGAAGTTGACAAAATTAATGAACACCTTAAAGAGATAATTATGGCTTTTGAAAATAGAGACTATGTACTACTTGGGGACCTATTAGAATATGAAATAAATCCTATAATAGATGATTGGAAGAAGAAAATAAAGCCTATTATAGAGGAGTAGATTATGAGTCTGTATAAAAGAAACTTAGAGATTATAAAGGACAAGTACCCTGTACTTTATAGAAAAGTTCTAAATACTAAAGTTGATGAAAGGGAAAATATTACTATAAAAACTAAAAGTGAAGATTATACAGTAAGAGTAGTAAATAGTGATGGAATAAATAATAGTCAAAACTTTATTCATAGTAAATATAACCCCAGAAGGGAAGCTAAAAGGTTTGCTAATAATCAACTTAAAAGTAGAGAAAAGACAAATATAATTTATGGTTTTGGTTTAGGATATCACATAGAGGAAATATTAAAGTTACTAGATAATAAAAATAAATTATATGTTTTTGAGTTAAATTTACAAATATTTAAATTAGCTCTTAAACTAAGGGATCTAAGCAAACTTTTATTAGATAGTAGGTTAATATTAATAGTTGATAATAATGAAAAAACATTAGCTAGTAAAATGAAACCTCTTTTAAAAGAAAACAGGAAGTTTATTAGTTATAGCCCTTCAGTTAAGGCTATACCTAATCAGTATAATAAATTTAAGTTTATTATGGAAAATTGGAATTTAAAGAAAAATTTAAAGATAAAATGGGAAGACTTAATGAATGAAAATTATAAAAAAAATATTAAAAACAAAGATAAAGATATAAAGGATCTGTTTAATAAATATAACAATAAGCCAATAATAATAGTATCTGCTGGACCATCACTAAATAAAAACAAACATTTATTAAAAAAAATAAATAAAAAAACTTTTATATTTTCTGTAGGTTCTGCCCTTAAGCCGTTATTAAAGGCTGATATAAGACCTGATATGTTTTGTATAATAGATCCTCAAGATATAACTTATAATCAAATAAAAGGGTTTGAAGATTTAGATATTCCATTTGTTTATATGGATACTGCCAGTGCCTATACAGTCTCTAAATATAATGGACCTAAATATATTGCTAATAGTACTAAAGAAGAGACCGATAATAAAACAATAGATTCAGGAGGCTCTGTTGCTACAGCAGTTATGGATATGGCTATAAAATTTGGAGGAAATCCCATTGTTTTTGTAGGACAGGATTTAGCATATACAAATAATAAACATCATGCTGATGGAACAATGTATGATAAAGATGATGTAAAGTCTTTATCAAATATGAGAAAAATAAGGGGTCAAAATGGAGAAGTTTTAGATACTACTTTAGGACTTCTTAGTTTTAAACATTGGATAGAAAATAAGATTATAGATAATCCTTCTGTTAACTTTATAAATGCAACAGAGGGAGGAGCTTATATAGAAGGTTGTAAACATATGAGACTAGAGGAGTTTATATATGGACTTTTATAAGGTAGAACTAGAGAAGGCTAAAAATGGAGAAAATACTTTTAAAGTAAAATATGATAATAGGGAAATATACATTCACAGTAAATACAATCCCACAAAAGAAGCAAAAAAAGGGTTAAAGGCTTTAAGTTTAGAAGATTCCGATAAAAATACTGTTTTTATATGTATGGGATTAGGTCTTGGATATAACCTTATAGAGCTTTATAAAAGTATAACCCTAAAAAATAAAATTATTGTCATAGAGCCAAACAAAGAAATTATAAAATATAATTATAAAGTAAATGATGTTTTAAAAAAGGGAAATGTAAAAATCATAAAGGGGATTGATTTAATAAAGGTAAAAGAAACTATAGAAAACAATATTAAGTTAGAAAATTATAATAACATAAAAATTTATGAATTAACCCCCTATAAAAAAATATATAAAGACTACTTAAAGAAAGTATATGATGTTATTTATAAGCATGAAAACCAACTAAAACTTCATATAAATACAAATAGATTACACGGACAAAAGATTAGTGAAAATGCTATAAAAAATCTACCCTATATAATTAGAGATGGAAAAAGTATTGATATATTAAAAAATAAATTTTATAATAAACCAGCTATTATAGTGTCGGCAGGCCCTTCACTAGAAAAAAATATAGATTTACTAAAGGATATTCAAAATGATGCATTTATAATATCTGGAGGAAGAACGTTAAAACCTCTTTTAGAAAAGGGAATAATACCACATCTTATCTGTAGTATAGATCCCCAGGATATAGCCTTTAAACTAATAGATAAATTAGATTTTAGTGAGATCCCTTTAGTTACACTTATTCATGGAAACTATAAGGTGGTATCAAATCATAAAGGACAGGTACTCTTTATAGGAGATAAATATCATAATCCTATGGTTGAATACATTACAAAAAAAACTCTTGAAGAGATAGAAGTAGGAGGGTCAGTAGCTACCACATCTTTATCAGTTGCAAAATATATAGGATGTAATCCGATTTGTTTTATAGGACAAGACCTTGCCTATACAGATAATAAGTACTATAGTGATAATGCCAGTATAAATAAGGATAATAATATATCTAAAAATGAAGAATTATTAAAGGTAAAAAACATATATGGTAACGATATATTTACTAATGAATCTTTGTATTATTTTTTAAAGTTGATAGAGGAATTTATTTCTACAAACAAAAGTAATACTTATATAAATGCCACAGAAGGTGGAGCAAAAATAAGTGGAACAAAGGATATGACTTTAAAAGATTTTATAGAAAAATATTGTCATGAAGCCTTTTACCCAAAAGATAAATTAAGGACTTGCTTAAAAGAAGACATAAATGGCATAAAAGAAGTTAATATAGCAAAACAGAATATTAAGGATGTTATAGAAAATTTAAATAACTTAGAAAAATTTTCATTATATAATATGAATCTAGCAGATAAACTATCAAAAGTTTATTTGGAAAGTTCACAGGAAGATATGGAAAATATATTATCTAAAATGGATATAAATGATAATTTAATTGAAAAATATAAAAATGAAGAATTAATGATGCATTACTTTAGACAACTTTTTTTAATAGATATAGTTAATAAATACGAAGAAAAAACATATGAGAATCCTATTGATAGAGATTTAAGAATTATAAATAAAGATAAGGAAATTTATAAGATGAAAAGTTACTTGGCTAATCAGTATAAAAGTTATTTTAATGAAATATTAACTAAACTTTAGACTTAATAGATAAAGGAAGTGAATATATGAAGAACCCGTCGTTCTTTAAAAACAAAAAAATACTTATAATAGGTGGTACAGGAACAATAGGTAGTAGCTTAGTAAAATCTTTATTATATTACGATGTAGATGTAATAAGAATATTAAGTCGTGATGAATATAAACAATATAACATGATGCAAAATATAGATAAAGAGAATATAAGGTTTTTATTAGGAGATGTTAGAGACTATAAAAGAATAAGTAGAGCTATGGAAGACATTGACATAGTATTTCATGTGGCTGCATTAAAACATGTTCCTTCTTGTGAATATAATCCCTTTGAAGCTGTAAAAACCAATGTAATGGGAACTCAAAATGTCATAGAAGCAGCTATTGATAACGGTGTAGAACGGGTAATATTAACATCTACCGATAAAACTATAAGCCCTACTAACACTTATGGTGCTACAAAGCTATTAGCAGAGAGACTTATATCTTCGGCTAATTACTTCAAGGGTAAGCATAAAACTATATTCTCTGCAGTTAGATTTGGAAATGTTATGGGCTCAAGAGGTTCAGTTATTCCTTTATTTAAAAATCAAATTATAAAAAATAGAAAAGTTACAGTTACAGACCCTAATATGAGTAGATTTATGATGACCTTATCTCAAGCTACAAACTTAACTTTAGAGGCATGTAAACGGGCTAAGGGGGGAGAAATATTTGTGCTTAAAATGCCCGTCATAAGACTGGGGGATTTGGTAGATGTAGTTATAGAAGAAGTATGTAAAAAACATAGTATTGATGAAAAAGAAGTGTTAATAAAGAAAATAGGACTAAGACCTGGTGAAAAAATGTATGAAGAATTAATGACATATGAAGAGTCTAAACATGCCATCGAATTTGAAAATATGTTTGCTATTCCACCTATGAATAATAGTAAACAAGTTATATACGGTGAAGGTAAAAAAGCTCAAAATAAAACCTATAGTTCAGATGATGAAAAAATAATTATTAAAGATGATATAAAAAGATTAATTGCTAAAGAAGAATTAGTTTAATACACATTCGTAAGGAGGATATATTATGAATATATTAGTAACCGGAGGAGCAGGATTTATAGGAAGATGGGTTGTAAAAAGACTTTTAGAAGATAATCATAGTGTATGGATACTAGACGATTTATCCAACGGAAGAAGGGAAAATATAAAAGAGTTTTTATCAAATAATAATCTTAAAGAATTCATTCATGGTGATATAAAGAATAGAGAACTATTAAAAGACTTATTTAATAATAAATTTGATATATGCTATCATCTAGGAGCTAGTATAAATGTACAAGATAGTATAGATGATCCGGAGACCACATTTAATAATGATGTTATAGGAACATTTAATATATTAGAGGAATGTAGAAAGCATAATACTAAAGTAGTATTTATGAGTACTTGTATGGTGTATGATAGGGCAGACAATGAAGAGGGAATAAATGAAATACACCCAATAAAACCAACATCACCCTATGCAGGAAGTAAAATATCTGGGGAAAATATGGTTCTTTCTTATTGGCATGCATACAAATTACCCACTGTAGTTATAAGACCCTTTAATACCTATGGCCCTTTCCAAAAAACTGGAGGAGAAGGGGGAGTAGTAGCCATATTTATAAAAAGAAATCTAGAAGGAGAAACATTAAATATATATGGAGAAGGAACTCAAACTAGAGATCTATTATATGTTGAAGATTGTGCTAGATTTGTAGTTGAAGCTGGATATAGTTATAAAGTGAACGGAGAAATAATTAATGCAGGGCTAGGGAGAGATATAACCATAAATGACCTAGCTAAATTAATAGCCAAGGATGAAAAACAGATAAAACACGTTCCCCATATACATCCCCAAAGTGAGATAGAAAAGTTACTATGTGATTATTCTAAGGCTAAGAAGCTCCTTGATTGGGAACCTAGATTTACACTAGAAGAGGGAATTAAAAATACGGAAAGATGGATTGAAGAAAATCCAGATTTAATGTAAATAAGAAAAGTAGCATATAGAGTCATACTATAATGTAGAGGTGAATACATGAAAAATATAGCAATAATTCAAGCTAGAATGGGTTCTACAAGATTACCAGGGAAAGTCATGATGAACTTGTGTGGCAAAACCATATTAGCTCATGTAATCAATAGAGTGAAGCAAAGTAAACTTATAGATGAAATAATAGTAGCAACTACATGTAAAGAAAAAGATGATGCTATAAAGGATGAAAGTAAAAAAAATGGTGTAAAAGTTTTCAGAGGTAGTGAAAATGATGTTTTAAGTAGATATTATTATGCCTCTAAGGAAAATGGTGGAGATACTATAATAAGAATAACTTCAGATTGTCCCCTTATAGATCCTTATCTTATAGATGAAATGTTAGACTTTTATATAAAAAATGACTATGATATGGTTACAAATGCAACTAAAGATTTAAGTTTAAGAACATATCCTAGGGGATTAGATACAGAGATTTTTTCTTTTGAAAATTTGAAAGATGCTTTCAATAATGCCAATAAATTAAACGAGAGGGAACATGTAACCCCTTATTTATATAAAAATAGTGAAAGAACATATTATTATAGAAATAATACTGATTATTCTAATCATAGGTGGACCTTAGATACTATTGATGATTTCAAATTGATAAAAGAAATATATGAAAAATTATATGATGGGCATCATGATTTTTACTTTAAAGATATATTAAAACTATTTAAACAGTATCCTAAACTAATGAATATAAATAGTCATATAAAACAAAAAAATATTTAGTTATGTAAAAGCGAGGGATAAATATGGAGGATATATTGGCAATAAATGGCGGAAAACCAGTGAGGAATAAATTTTTACCCTATGGTGGACAGTGGATAGAATATGATGATATCGAAATGGTAGTTAAAACTTTAAAAAGTGATTATCTAACTACTGGACCTAAAGTTAAAGCGTTTGAGGAAAAAGTAGCTGAGTACGTTGGAGCTAAGTATGCAGTTGCTGTATCAAATGGAACTGCCGCTCTTCACGGAGCATGTTTTGCAGCAGATATAAGAAAGGGGGACGAAGTTATAACTACTCCTTTAACCTTTGCAGCGTCAGCAAATTGCATATTATATCAAGGTGGCAAACCTGTTTTTGCAGATATAAATCCAAAGACTTATAACATAGATGTAAATGATATAGAAAAAAAAATAACAGATAAAACAAAAGCCATTATACCAGTTGACTTTACTGGTCAGGCAGTAGACCTAGAAAAAATAATGGAATTAGCTGATAGATATAATCTTATGGTGATTGAGGACGCTGCTCATGCAATAGGAACCGAATATAAAGGTAAAAGAGTGGGGAGTATATCTCATATGACTGAATTTAGCTTTCATCCAGTAAAACATATAACGACTGGAGAAGGAGGAGTTATAACTACAAACGATAAAAAACTATATGAAAAGTTAAAGTCCTTTAGAACCCATGGCATTACACGAGATAAGAAATTGCTAAATAATAAGGATGAAGGACCATGGTATTATGAACAGTTAGATTTAGGATTTAACTATAGAATTACAGATATTCAATGTGCTATGGGCATAAGTCAGCTTAGTAAATTAGATAAATTTATTAAGAGAAGAAGAGAACTAGTAAAGCATTACAATAAATTAATATCACAAATAGATGGTGTAATTGTACCCCATGAGCCAGGGTACTCTAATTCTAGTTGGCATATCTATGTTATTCAATTAGAGTTAGATAAGTTGAAAGTAGATAGAAAAAAAATATTTAAAGCACTTAAAGAAGAAAATATAGGGGTTAATGTTCACTATATACCAGTATATTATCATCCTTATTATCAAAAACTTGGATATAGTAAAGGAATATGTGAAAATGCAGAAAAACTTTATGAAAGAATAATAACGTTACCTCTATTTCCCCAAATGACCAATAAAGACGCTGAAGATGTAGTTAAAGCACTAAATAAAGTAATAAAGTACTATATTAAATAAACCAGGTTTCATTAACTTTTTATAATATAAAGAAGAAATACCTTATGTAAAGGATGTGCTTTTGTGATCTTCGAATTAGTTTCTGCCAATAAAAAACACTGTGATTTGTTGTTTCAATGGGTTAATAATGATTTAGTTAGAAAAAATTCTTTTAACACAAAAAATATTGAGTATAAAGATCATAAGAATTGGTTTGTAAGCAAAATACTATCTAAATATTGTCATATATACATTTTATACTTGAAAGATATAGCTATAGGGCAAGTTAGAATAGATATAAAAGATAAAAAAGGAATAATAGATTATAGTATAGATGAAAAATATAGAGGCAATAATTATGGAGTAGTATTACTTAATTTGTTAAAAGGTAAGGTGAGCCGTGAGGGGATCGATATAAATATGCTATTAGGCAGTGTTAAAAAACAGAATATAGCATCTCAAAAGGTCTTTGAAAAATGTGGATACAGTAAAGTAATAAAAGATGACTATATAAATTATTACTATGAAATATAAAAGGAGTGGTATTTTGAATAATCTAATAAAGATGAATAATAGATATATAGGTGGAGATACTCCTTGTTATATAATAGCTGAAATGTCGGCTAATCATGCAGGAGACTTCAATAGGGCTATAGATATAATACATGCTGCTAAAGAGTCAGGAGCTGATTGTATAAAGATACAAACATATACACCAGATACTATGACAATAGATTGTGATAATGACTACTTCCAAATAAAAAAAGGGACATGGAAAAATGAAAAGTTATATGATTTGTACAATAAAGCATATACACCTTGGGAGTGGCAGTCTAAGCTAAAAGAAGAAGCGGAAAAAGTTGGATTAGATTTTCTTTCAACTCCCTTTGATCAAACTTCTGTAGATTTTTTAGAGGATTTAGAAATTAATTTTTATAAAATAGCTTCATTTGAGTTGACAGACATACCACTAATAAAATATATAGCTTCAAAAGGAAAACCTATTATCATATCTACTGGTATGGCAACTCTAGGAGAAATAGAAGAGGCAGTAAAGGCTATAAAAGAAATGAAAAATGAAGATATATGCTTATTAAAGTGTTCTAGTGCATATCCTGCCATACCAGATGATATGAACTTAAAAACTATAAAGAATTTAAAAGAAACTTTTGGGGTACCTGTAGGATTATCGGATCATTCTTTAGGCTCTGTTGCTGCTATAACAGCAGTTGCTATAGGAGCTAGTGTAGTAGAAAAACATTTTTGTATAAGTCGCGATATAGAAAATCCAGATTCATCTTTTTCTATGGAGCCAAATGAATTTAGAGGTATGGTAGATAGTATAAGAGCAGCAGAAAGAGCTATAGGAAAGGTGTCTTATAAGGTTTCAGAAAAAGAGAAAGTTAGTAGAATATTTAGGAGGTCAATCTTTGCTGTTGAAGACATAGGCAAGGGAGATATATTTGATGAAAATAACATAAGAGTGATAAGACCAGCTTATGGATTAGCACCTAAATATTATAACGATATTAAGGGGAAAAAGGCTACCACTGATATTGTCAGGGGAACACCATTAAAGTGGAGTATGATAGATTAATATGAATATCATAATAGCAACTACTAAATCTTGGAATATTAATAATGCAAAAAAATTTATTAAGAATACTAATAATAAATATAAAGTATATTTGATTACAAGTAAAGAAGAACTGGAGTATAAAAAAGTAAAAATTATGGATCCAGATTATATCTTTTTTCCTCATTGGTCATGGGTTATTCCGAAGGATATTTTTATAGAGTTTGCGTGTATAGTTTTTCATATGACTGATTTACCATTTGGAAGAGGAGGAAGCCCTCTTCAAAATTTAATAGAATTGGGCATAAAGGATACTAAAATATCTGCTATAAAAGTTGATGGTGGAATAGATACAGGAGAGATATATATGAAAAAGGATTTAAATCTAAACGGAAGTGCTGAGGAGATTTTTATGAGAGCTTCCAATATAATATTTGATAATATGATTAATGAAATTATAAATAATAAAATAATTCCTAAAAAGCAAGAGGGAGAAGTAGTTAAGTTTAAAAGAAGAACTTCAAGACAAAGTGAGATTAAAAAAGACTTTGATTTAAATAAAATATATGATTATATTAGAATGCTTGATTGTAAAGGTTATCCTAAAGCCTATATAGACTTTGGTGATTATAGATTAGAATTTTCAAGAGCAAGTCTAAAAGAAGGAAAAATAGTGGCTGATGTAGAGATAAGAGTTCAATAATATCTTTGATTTTGTTGTATTAAAAAATATAGTTAAGGAGAAATATAAAATGAAAAATATCTTGGTTGTAGCTGCTCATCCAGATGATGAGATATTAGGACTAGGTGGAACTATAAAAAAGCATGTAGACGATGGTGATTTGGTAGATTGTATTATTTTAGGAGAGGGTATGACTTCAAGAGGGAAAAATAGGAAAGAGGTTGAACAATCTTCTGTAGATAAGTTACACAATGATACTATGAAATCTGCCAAAATAATAGGATTTAGAAATGTTTATTTTTCAAAATTTCCTGATAATAGGTTTGACTCTATTGACTTATTAGATATTGTCAAGGATATAGAAAGGCATATAGAGAAAATAAAGCCAGATATTATATATACTCATCATTATGGTGATTTAAATATAGACCATAAAAAGACCTTTGATGCTGTTATAACTGCTTGCAGACCAGCAAGAGATTATTGCGTAAAAGAAATATACTGTTTTGAAACACCATCTTCAACTGAATGGAATTTGAAGTATGGAACAGACACCTTTAAGCCTAATATATTTGTAGACGTAAAGGATACTTTAAAGGATAAGTTAGATGCAATGGCTTGTTATGAAACTGAGCTAGAAGAGTATCCTCATCCTAGAAGTCTAGAGGCACTTAAAATAATAGCTAGCAGATGGGGAACAGTTGTAGGAAGGAAATATGTTGAAGCCTTTGAGCTAATTAGAAAGGTTGATTAGATTGTATAATGTAGCTTTTAGAGTAGATGGAAGCACTAGCATAGGAATGGGACATATTACTAGATGCTTATCTCTTGCTAAAGAATTTAAAAGTAATAATTATAAAGTATATTTTATAAGTAAATATGATAAAGGTACATATGTTATTAGGAATAATGGATTTGAAGTAATAAAATTGAAAAATAACAGTAGTAAAAGTGTTAAGGGTTTTTATTATGGGGATAAGAGGGATTTAGAATATGAAGTAAAAGAAATAATTAAAGCTATTAAGCTTTATAATATACAGCTACTTATAGTAGATAGTTATAATGTAACAGAGAAATACTTTTTAGAGCTCAAAAATAATATCAATAAATTAGGATATATAGATGATATCAATAAATTTACATATCCTGTGGATATCTTAATAAATGGTAATATATATGGTGAAATTATGGACTACAAAAAATATTTTAGTAATGAAATTATGCTATTGGGCTCTAGGTATAATTTGATAAGAGATGAATTTAAAAACTTACCTAATAAAAAAATAAATAAAGAAATAAAAGATGTGATGATAACCACTGGTGGTTCAGATCCATATAATATAACTACTAATATAATAAATATGTTTTCTGATACTAAACAGTTAAATGATGTTAGACTACATACAGTAGTAGGAAGGGGATTTACAAATAAAAAAGAATTAAAAGTTCTAGCAAATAAAAATAATAATATCATACTTTATGAAGATGTAAAATATATGTCTAAAATAATGCTTAAATGTGATTTAGCTATATCTTCTGGTGGAAGTACCCTTTATGAACTCTGTTCAACAGGTACTCCAACTATAACCTTTATTATAGCAGATAATCAAATAAATAATGTAGAATATATGAAAAGAAGGGGCTATATGGATACTTTAGGTTGGTATAGTGATATAACTAAAGAAAACTTATTAAAAATGATAAACAACTTATACGGTTATAAAAAAAGATTTACCCTAAGCAAAAAAACAAGAAACTTAGTTGATGGGAATGGAACTAAAAGGATTGTTAAAGAAGTTTCAAAAGTATTATAGTTATGTACAGTTAAAAAATGAGTATTTTAGACCATTGTAGGAGGGAATTTAATCTCTAGTATATAAAAATTAAAAAAAGCTAAAGTACGACAAATTTCTACCGATAATAATATTGAGAAGACGTAATAACTGATTAAACTTCATAAAGTTTATTGAACAATGATGTCTAGAGACTAATGTAAGTTATTACACAAATAGTAACTGTAATAGTATCTTGGAATTCATTCGAAGATCTCCTTTAAAAAATTAAATATATATTCGGTTCAGGGACGAACCTTTCATACCTATTGTTTGCAGGACGCAAATATATTAGGGTGTGTAGGTTCGTCATTTTTGTCGCATTATAAGTTATTTTGTAGTAAAATTTGAATATAAAGTTAGTTATAAATTAACATGTTACAAGAAAAGACATAATAAGACAAAAGTAGTGGAATATCACAATGCATTTCGACAACTTTATAAAGTAGAATTTAGTATTATATATGTTGTTCTATATTATGAAAGAAAATATAGGAATATATATATGATACTAAAAGTATTGCTACATAATATAAAATTCAAGGAGGAATGGACATGCTAGTAATAGGCAGGAAGCCGGGACAATATGTAAAAATAGGTGACAATATAAGGGTAAAGGTAATAAAAAGTGAAGATGGAGATTTAAGATTAGGAATAGATGCTCCTAAAGATGTAAAGATAATCAGAGGAGAAATTGAAGAAAGTTAATTTATCCGTAGGGACAAGGCATGCCTTGTCCAATTGACTCAAAGTAACCCATCGCTGGGGGATTCATAATCCCATAGCCCGTAAATATTGACGTTACTTAGGGATTCGTAATCCCCAACTCATAAACTAAGTTAA
>NZ_JBAKFX010000026.1:0-53002 GCF_037577855.1 Dethiothermospora halolimnae
CATAACTTTCTACTATGTAATAGAAAAAGTCTATATCTGTTACTTGTCCACCTAAAGCTTTGGCTTTTTTATATGCAAATATGTCCTTTGTTGCTGTATATGGTATATCCTCTGGTATTGTTACACTGTCACCCTTTGGCATACCAAAGTGAAATCTTATTCCTCCCCTTATTATATCACATACTAATACTTGATTAAACTGACTAACTAGCCTTTTTAATAGTTGCCAATCACTTTCTTTGTACTGGATTATGGGGTGTTTTATTTTTACTCCATCCCCCACGATATTGTTATAGTCTTTGTCTTTATAGTCCTTTATTATTTCCTCTATTAAAGCTGGATACTCCATTTCTTTGTCTTGAAAGGATCTATTCTTTTCCTTGGTATCTAGCATATAGCTTCCCGATATACAGTGGATTTCTGCTGTATATACTTCTGTTGTATTTTTTACTTCTATGCTATATATTATTCCCTTAAATATATCTTTTTTACCTTCATCTTCACCATATATGTATATTTCATCCCCTAGGGATGTGTTTATGGATGTATCAAACTCTTCCTCTTCTTCTACTATTGCTTTTATGTATAATTTACCGTGTTCATTTATCCCTTGTTCCATTTTCATCTCTAATAATGTATTTATCTTTAAAGGTGATTCTATCTTAATATTGTTAAATCCTATCATAGCTTATCTCACCTACTTTTTATTTATCATCAAATTGACCATCACTACAAAAGCTGATTTTCCCACCTTTTCCACATAATAAATAGGAATTGGTTGTAAGGGCTGGGATTCCCTTTACCTTTGTATCATTCTTTGTTTTTAACCATGGTCCAAGTAATACGGGTATGCACCTTTTCCCTGTGACAGGGGCTCCATTATCCGTTGCTAGGGTTATGACTGGGCTTCCATCATTTATTGGTACACTACATACTCCAAAGTAAGGTATATTCTTCTTAAACATACTATCAGTTTTCCTCATCATAGGTTTTCCATTTATATATGACCCATGACTTTTAGGTAAGTTTATCTTTCTTTCATGACTTCCAAATTTACACTTCATCGTTCCTCCCCTTACTATGTAACTTTCCTTTTCTGACATTTTTATCACCCCCTATATAGTTTTTATTTTCTCTAGGGTTATCCCTACAAAGTTACGTCTTAATATGCTTTCTGCCACATCTAGTCTTACCACTACTAGATACTCTTTAGCACCTTTAATTACAAATATATTTCTATTTCCTATTTTTTCTTTATCTAATACTAGCTTTTTTATTACACTTTTATTTAGATTAAACTCACACTGTTCATGTAAGGCTTCTACTTCTTCAAATATGGGAAGGTAATACATCTGTTGTACTTGATTTTCTAGATCTATTAGGGCTATTGTTTTAAATATTATATTTGAGTTATACTCTCCCATTAAATCTTTTAATTCTTCTGATATTATGTATATTTGTCTATGCAATATATCTAAATATTCTGCCTTTTCATCTCCTTTTATATGGATTATGGTGGGGTCTTTTATCTTGTGACAATCTAGTCTGTTTATATCCCTTACATCTATTTTTCTTATTAGGTCTAGATAGGTGGGAGTGTGGATATATCTTTTGTCCTGTTTTAATAGAAAGTATTCCATAGATTATTTTCTCCCTTCATATATGACTTCACTTTTGTCTATATATTCCCCAGCCATAATTAATATTTCTTCATCCTTGTCCATCTCTTTATATCCCTTAGTTTTAACAAGCTTTGGTATAAGCTCCTTTATATATTCTTTAGTTAATATGTTGTATTTTTCTCCTTCATATAGTTTTACCTTTTCTAATACCATGGGCTTTACCCTTTTAGATTGTTTTTTTATATCTTCTTTTATATCTTCCATATGGTGAAATAGGGACTTATATATAAAGTTTGGTTCCCAATATTTAACACATTCTATTTCATCTACATACCACTTTTTATCATATATATCTATCCTATAACGACATGTATTATGGATGATACTGGTTCTTAAGTAGGAAAAGTGTATGTATTTTGTTTTTCCCTTGTCCCCTTCTTTTTGAAGCTTAGATGCTTCTTTACATAATTTGTCAAATATATCTATCAAATTATTATCTATTTCTTCTTTATTCTCTAAGTATCTGTTTTCTATATTAGGTATCTCTTCTTTCCATCTCTCAAATAGATGTTCTGCCATAAGTTTATAGTATCTCTCATTTATTTCTTTTATGTTTATCATTCCATATTCACCTTTGCCCCTCCAATGATTACATCCTCTTTTATGTCTATATTTGCGTCCCCTTGTTTTAGGTTAATACTTTCATCTCCCTCTATTAGTACCTTGTTTTCACTGGATAGTTCTATATCATCCTCTGCTTTAAGAACTATTTTTTTATCACTTAGTATTTCTATTCCCCCTTCATCGGTTAGACGCATTAAAAGTTTGTCGTTTGCTATTATTTCTATGGCTCCCTTTTTAAAGACTATTTGTTTACCATATTTAGTTTTTATTTTTTTTATATCCGGGTCTTTCCGTTCATTTGAATCCTCCGATTCTAAATGAGCTGCATTTGCAACCTTGGCATTTTTTTCATCCCTGTCGGGAAAATATAGCCTTATTTTATCTTCTTTTTCTGGCATACAGTACCATCCACTTCCATCGGGGGATGAATATACTGTTGAATAGGGAAACCATATGGTATTTGGGTCATCTTCCCCATTATCAATATCCAGCTTAATCTTTACTTTATCCTTTTCTATCTCTAAAACATTACCTGCCAATGATAAACCTATTAGCTCTTGATTATATATCTTTTCTACCTTTAAGCCCTTTAAATCCCTAAGGGTATATCTTCCCACTATGGTTCCCTGTTCCATGGCTATTACTGCCTTTGCCACATAGTATGTTCTTGATTTAATATTAACCTTATTACATAGATCAAGTACTGTATGACTTTTTACTTCATAGTTAATATGGTCTTGTTCGTTTATCCCATCTATATGATTTTCTGATAGATATTTATACGTCCCCAGTTCCTTTCTAACTGTGTATTCATTATGTTTTAGTGTATAGCTTTTAAAACCACCGGGTATTCCCACATGAAACTTCACTTTATTAAGTTTTGAGTTGGGAACCAGTGGTGCATTAAAATATGATGCTAACCTTTTTATATACTCCCAGTCGGTTTCATTGTATTGAACATAGAGTCTTTTTGTTTTTGCACCCTTTGTGACCTCATCTATAATTTGTGCCCCTGAGTAGTCTTTACTAATCTTTGAAAATATACTTTCATATGTGGCAGTTTTATCTTTAAAGGAACGTTTTTTTAAGTTTATATCCATAAGGGAAGTGGCACTTATTGCTTCAACTTGGAGGGTTCTAACATTTCCCGTTGCTTTAATAGATATATTTTTTACCACTCCTTTAAATAATGTTTCCGTTTCTTCATCTCCCCTAAGACTCACTGCTATGGGTTCATTTTCCTTTGCATTTTCCACATACTTATCTAGATTTTCTTCCTTTGTAATTCCCCTTAAGTATAGTTTTACATGATTATTCAATTCTTTAGTAACCTTTAAGTCTAAGACCTTTTCAAACTTATATGGAGCAACAATAACGTTTAAATAAGTATATATCACATCATTCATATTAAACTATCCCCTTTAATCCTTTTTAACTACTCTTATTGTCTTTATCATCTCAAATCCAATATTTCTCCAATGGATATAATCATCATACATACAACAAAATGTTCCAATTACCGTCTTTTTATCTAGTTCAAATACGAACATTATATTGTATATGAAGTCATCTATGGCAGGGCTTTTAAACTCAAAGTAACCAATGTTTTTGTCCTCTACTTTTTCTATACCATCTGCATAAAATACACTTGCTGGATTTGTCTTTTTTATCATTACCTTCATACTATCTTTAAGCCTACCTACTAATTCTTCTGTTAGATCACTATCAATAGGATTTAATGTTATGTTTACACTATTTGTTTCATCGGTTTTAATAACCTTAGGTCTATGGATAGAGGGATATTTCATATCCATAATCTCTTTTTTCATATCCTCAAAATCTTCTGGGATATACATCCTAACCCTATCTTCTAGAAAGCTTGTCTCTTTAAATTGGTAATATCTATCCTTTATTCTTACAGGTTTCTTTGTTATATCCATATCTTCTAGTTCTTTAGCTTCTTTAGCTTTTTTCTTAAACTCTAGTATTTTCTTGTCACCATAATCCATATAACTATCACCTCAAAACTTATTTTTTAATCAACTATTATCACATTATCCCTGTTTATTGTATTTAATCTGCTCTTATTTCCTGTTTTAATTTCCCTAAGTATTTTATTTAAATTATTAAATATCCTTTCATTTGAATAATCTTTATTTTCAACCCCAAGTCTAGATGAAATATAGCTTAATATTAGCTCCCTATCTAAAGGTCTATTATTTTCCATACACTGCATACAAAAACAAATATCAAAACTATTAGTTAAATTATAGTTTAATGCCTCTTTAGCAAAGTTTCTTAAGATGATGGGAGACAATGTACTTTTTTCATAACCTGAATAGGGAGAACTTATTATATTTAATGTATTGTATTCAGTGACCATATCTTCAAAATCAGTATAGTTTGTCCTTAATTTTGCTCCTGTTTTTAATTTAAATCTACAAAGTTCCAATTCATCTTTATAAATATTTGTATCCCTATCAATAAATATTTCTGTATCATGGATTTGAAAGTCTTTATTTGATTTTTTATCACTAAACTTTACTTTTAATATAGATAAATCATTAAAGTTTTCATATTGTATCAAGTGGTTTTTATTTAATAAATAATTAACCTTATTAAACCTTATTATCCCTGGAGATATAATGATATAATCATCGTCTATTGTTAATTCACATCCAGCCACTATGCCATTTGAATATTTGTATATATATGTATCAAAAACATCTATTGGAAAATCCCTTAAACTTTCTAGCATCTGGGGCTTTAGCACCCTTCCTCTATGGAAAGTAGGATATTTATTTATAAACAATATGTTCACCCTTTTCAAAACTTATATTATTTTAATCCATCGAAAAAATTACATTCCCAGTTATCATTTTCAAAATCATAAAATTCTTCTCTTCCTATAAACAATTTTTCATCTTTTCTTAAAATAGGTACTACACAAAATCCCCATTGTTCTCTGATCGACCATACAAAAAATTTTATTTCATTATTTATTATGGTATCTGTTTCGTCCTGTACTATGATACCTTTATATTTTTCTTCTATTTCTTCAACAGTTATTCTTTCATAATCATCTAAATAGTTCTCATATTCATATTCATACCTTCTATCTCCATTACTATCCTTTAAATATAGTTTAAGGGTTACTCTATCCATAAATCTTGATATAGAACCAACTGATTGTTTATCCTTTAAACTATCTATTAACACTTTTTCAGTTCCCATATGGGTATATGCACTAATAATATAGGGAAGTATAGGCAGTTTGTTATTTATTTTAACCTTCATATGTCCAAACTGCTTTGCCTGTAGATATCTAAGACTTCCCTTTAAACAACTTAATTTTAATTCATGGTTATTATCCCGTTTGCTATTATCATTAAACTGTATTATTCTCCCTGGAACAAACTCCTTTATAGCATCTTTAAATATATCTATCTTACAGGATTGTCCTGTTAACTTTATAATGGAATAGTTTAATAATTGATTTTCTTCGTATTTACTTTCTAAAAACTTTTTAATAATATTATATATATCTGCCTTTAATAAGGTCCTTATATGGTTGATGTTTAATAATATTTCTATATCTTCTTTAGGTTGTATTAATTTCATCTGTTCATATGTATGTAACTTCCATTTATCAAAACTTATAAAAGGCTTGTCCAGTATTTTGTTGTCTTCTTCTGTTATTATTAAGTCTAAAACATCCCTTTTAGTAAAAAAGTAATGTTTCACTCTATCAGCCAAATCAAATAGAAGATAGTAGTTATCCTTAACTTTAAAATAGTCCTCTCTACTTTTATTTATATAGTCATTAAATTTGGTTGGAATGACTTCTTCATACTTAATATATTGATCATTAAGGTATTTATATATGTACTTGATTCCCTTTTCATCAACGATTCTAAATAAATCCCCATTAAAGTTATTAAAAATATCTTCTTTTAAGTCTTGCTTTTTAAGTAGTTTATTTCCTATAAGCATTTTAAGTAGTTGTAAAATCCTATAGGTTAAATTATTTCCTCCAAAATCAGTATCTCCATTTTCGTAGGCTGTATCTATATCTATTTCATAGGATATCCTATTATTTCTTATCTTAAATTCACATGATGATAAATCTGTGGTTCCTCCACCACAATCTATTATTAAAGCCCTATAGGCCCTATCTTCTATATATTTGTTTTTATATATTAACTCCCATATTGTATTAAACAGTACACAGGTTCCTTCATCCAGTGTATTATAAACTTCAATGTTATATCCCTCTGCTATTTCTTTAAACAATCTATTAAACCTGTTCTTTTGTTTTGTTGGACATGATATATGTACTTTTTTAAATTTACATTTAAATCTATTTTCAGCTATACCTATAATGTAGTTAATATATGCATCAATTATATGCTTTCTTTTTACCCAAAGTGTTTCCCCAGTTTTATCTATTAATCTTTCTTCCCTTTCATAATCACTAATCCATCGTTTTATATCATAAAAAATACATATATTACTATCTGTATAACTTTCCTTTGATAACTTTATAGCATCATATCCAAATAGGTATTTAGCAGAATCATTTTTTATAGATTTAATCCCAACTATGCTTGGGATTAAGGGGGTCTTTTTAAGTTCTCCTTTAGTATTATCTATAACTTCTACTATATCCACATCCTTTAAGTTAGATAGGTCATTGGGGTTTCCCCCAACACTATTAAATATCTCTTCATTTGAAAAAATCCCTGCTGTGGTATTTGTGGTTCCAAAATCTATTGATAGAGGCTTATCACTATCCTTTAAATCCTTGATAGCAAAATCTATTATGGGAATCTGATGAAATTTGATATATTTAGGTATATTTTTTATATCCCCATAATATATGTTATAAATTAGTTCAGAATATTTCTTATCAAAGTACAATAAATTGTAGTGTTTATTGGTACCATCTATTACTTTAATTTCTCTACTTTTAACTAAATAAAATCTTCCTTTGCTATATTCAACTAGGTTAAATATAGTACAGATTTTATAATTATCATCCACCAATAATATATTTCCCTCATCTAATTTCTCCCTAGATATTAATTCTAAACTATCGAAGATCTCCACATCTAATCCCTTATATATGTTTATGTACCGAGGAGTTTTTATTGTGGTATTATATGTTACTTTTTTATCCACCCTATTTATAAAGCTCTGTAGAGCTTCTAAGCCTTTATCATTTTGTTTATTTATATATAGATTTTTTTTAAGACCCCTATATTTCATAATTAATCTAACTAACACCCTTTTATCCGAAGTGTCAATTCCATTTGTTACCAATTTTTCCTTTCTACAGATATCCCTTAGTTGAAAGGTGGTCATGTTTTTTAGATCTTCTTCTTTATACTTGAATTTTTTAATGTTATATTTAATCTTTTTATTTTTATATAAGTTGTATGAATATCCCATATCAAATCACCTAAATCTTTCAAAATTAGTAAATTACCATTTCTTCCAGTGTCATAGTATCTTCTATACCTATTACTCCAAAATGATACTTCCAATATAAAAACACATCAAATTTTATATCAAGAAACATATCTATCAATAAATCTATCTTAGACTTTGCTGTCTTTGTTTTTTCTTCACCAATAACTACTAATATTTCCTTTTTATTGTCATTGTTTAAATATACAATACTTTTCTTAAAGATTCCCTTTACCACTTTTTTAAATAATTCCAACGATACATTTGTTTTATATAAACTTAATATATTAGAAAGAACTATATCCCTTTCATAATCAGTAAAAATACTAAAGTTCTCTTTTACTTTATCTGACACCATTCCATTTAAAATATCTGCTTTTATAAATTTTTTATAATATTCCCATTTATATAAACCTTGTTTTAAATCTATAAATCCTAAAAAGTGCATTAAGATATCAAATAGAGATTCTCTAAATTCAGTGCTTTCATCATATTCAATATGAAAAAAATCTTTAAATATGTTTAAAAATCTATAATATGGATTTACCTCTACAGTATAATCTTCTTGTATTTTTGTTTCATTCAAATTCTCAAAGGATACCTCCATATAAGGACTATAGGATATAGGATGTTTAAACACTAACTTTTCCCTATCTATTTTTTGACTATCTGCTTTTAATAATGTATCCCAAATGTAATTCATACCAATCTTCCTTCACATTTATATTCTGGATAGAACTTTTGTATTTCAGATACTAAAAAACTCATTATATCCCTTGTTATAAAGTTTATTTCTTTATTACATTTAAAATATAAAACAAGTGTTTTTTTATATTCAAAATCCCTTATTTCATCTATTATAAAGAAGTTCATATTATAGGTTTCCTCTTTAGTGACCTTATCTTTATCTATAATTTTAATACCTACCATTTCCAAATCTTCTGATGCTTTAAATGAATTTATAACCCTTGTTAATTCTGCTTTAGTTTTAATATTACTTTCATATTTATTAGCTAATTTTTCCATAAAGCTTATGTATTTTCCATTTGTCATCAAATCATATTCATATCTATCTGTCTTTGATTTTTTAAGACCTAAAACTTTAAATACATCCCAATCTCTAGATTCTTCAATATCTGTTGTTATAATAAGTTGGTCCTTTGTACGTCTTATATCTTTAACAACTTCATTTTCATAATATACTAAGTATCCATTATTATAGTTTTCTTTATTTAATTCTATGGCATGTTCATAGTTTATTTTATCCTCACAGGGATTTGGAAACCCAATGGTTTTTAACTTCAGTTTCTCAATATTCCAAACTGGAACCATATCATATAGTACATCTTTACTAAGCTCTTGAAAATTAACATTTATCTCTTCTATTGACTCATCTTTCGTAAACTCCCCTTCATATTCTACTAAATATACATCTATCATTTTATATATATAAGGGGCATTAATAGTTCTCCAGGGTATATTGTTCTTTATAAACATTTGATACAAACTATATATTTTATTTAAATACTCTTTGTTTTTCTTTATTTGAAAACAAGCTTTATATATTTTTTCACTAGTTTTTATACTACCCTGAAATCTCCTATTAGACTTTAGTAACTGATTTATTGTTAAAGCATCCCTTTTAATAAAAACTTTAAATAATTTTATTTCATTATTTTCCATCATTAAGTTCTCTATTTCATTTAAATCATACTTTTTATCCCCTATATCTGTGTCAATCATTGGGTGTAAGAAGTAGTGTATTGGGTCATAATCTCTTTTTTTCATGATAGTAGTACATATACTATAATTTTGTTGGATATACTCTATTTCATCGAAAACCCTATTTTCAAGTTTTTTATACATATCACTACTATGTTCATATAGGGGGATAAAAACATCATTTAATATTTCTTTTAATAAAGCTCGGTCCTTTAAGTTTTCAATTTTATTTATACTTTCATAAATTTTATCTTTCATTTATTCTCCTTTATCTGTCTCGGTATCTTCAATTGACCCTTGATTATGTATAATTTCCTTTACTTTTTCTATCTTCTCATTAATCCCTTTCATCTCTTCAGACATATTATATTTTTCATATATATCCCTTGCAAAGATATAGAGGGTTTGGGCTTCAAAGATATCTCCACTATCAAACTCTTCATCTCCATATTTTTCATATGCCTCTGCTTTAGACTTATCTTTGTTGGCCTGTTTTATTATTTTGTCTACTAGTTCAATTTTTTTTGTTATATCTTCCACAAGTTCTTTTTCTTCAATCTCTTTATATATCTCTTTAGCAGTTTCATAATAGATTTTTGCGTCATAATATTTGCCTATACTATAACTCATATCCCCTTTCATATATGTTTCCATTGCCTTTGCTCTTTTGGCCTCCTTCTCTTTTTCCTCTTCTTCTTTTTTCTGATTTTTTTCTGATAATTCAGCTTCTATTTCAGATATTTTATCTAATTTTTCATTGGCTTCATCCTTTGCTTCAATAAAGAACAGATCATAAGCTAAGTCTTTTGCTAAAAGATAGTTTTCCTTAGCCCCTTGATAATCCCCTAGGTCCATTTTCTTGTCCCCTTGTTTAAGTACATCCCAAACCTTTAAATGTTCCCTGGTCTTATCTAATTTTTCATTTATATATTTCTTTGCTAAGTTATCTGTGTAGTATGTTTTTTTATTAGCCAGCAAATATTTATCTAAAGCTTCTTTATATTTCTTATCCTGATAACTTTTATCTCCTTCAATTATTATTTCTACTAATCTTAAATTTTTATTGATATCACCTTTTTCTACTTTAAGCTCCAGCTCTCTAGCTAAATCTAAAGCTTCAGTATATTCTTCAAAGGCTCTGGGAAAGTTATCATCTTCTATATAATTTGAAGCATCTTCTATATGATAGTTCATGGTTTCAATTTTATCTAATCGCTTTTGATGTCTAATATACCAGATTATAAGTATAATTATTATAATCACTAATATAGGTATTAAAATGAAAATTATTTTTTTAATTCTCTTTTTTCTCTTAGGATTTTTATAAGTCTTATCTATAAATATTACTGCCAATGTATAGTTGTCTAAGTCCTTTGGTTGCTTAGACAATAGCATGTCCTCAACATTATCAACTACTTCTTGACATTCTTTGGACTCTGTTAGAACATCTAGCATTTCTCCACTGTCAATCTGTTCCCATAATCCTCTAGTTGAAAGGGATATTATATCCCCATCCTTTAGTTTAAAAGCTTTAGATATATAAGGTGTTAATCTTTTTCTTTGCCCTAAATAGCAATAAAGATTATTTCTTTCCTCATGTTTGGCTGCTTTATCTAATTCCACCTGTTCTGTTTCTATTAGCTGTTGAGTTAGGGACTGGTCTTTACTTTGATGTTTAAAAAATCCGTCTCTAAATAAAGAAAATCTAGTATTTCCTACTAAGCCATACCTTACTTTTACATAATTAGTCACAACAATGGTAATTGAAGCTTTTAACCTTACTTCTTTACTTTCATTTATCAATTCTTTATTTGCAATATTTAAAAGTTTTTTGATATATCTTCTTTTCATACTGGGTTTTTGACTAAATGAACTTATTATTTTAGATACTGCTATTTTCCCACTTTTAAAGTGTTTATCATTATCTATGCCATCTACTATTACATAAATTGCATATTTATCTAATTCAGCAAAGGCAAAGTAATCTTTGTTATGCAGTTTACTCCCCGCTTCTGATGTGAATTTTGTTATTATTTTAGAATTAATTTTCCTCATATCTTACACCCTTAATATATTGCTTTTATATTTTATTAGTATAATACTGCCATTATCCTTACCCCTTATAGATAGATTATCTAGGTATTCTATTATTTTTTTAGATATTTCCTTACAACTTAATAATCTATGTCTACTTAAATAATCTTCTAATATAGTGGATGGTACAAAGTTATATATACCATCACTCATAAGAACTATAATATCGTCTTTCTTCATTTTTATTGGAATGTTATTGATTTCTATATTTTTAAATTCATCTTGACCTATATAATTAAATATATTTTTATTTTCTAATGCCCATTGGGCATAATGTTTAGGTATCTTTCCTTCTTTAAATCTTTTTTTTGCAATCACATCCACTGTATGACCTTCATTTAAGGGTATTAACTCATTATTTCTAAACAAACATATTCTAGTATTTCCAACAGAACCATAATATAATTTATTGTTTTTTATTATTGCTGAAACTACACTTGTACCTCCACTTTTATCATCTAAAGCTTTTAGTATTTCTCTATTGGCTATGTTAAATGTCTTTTTAAAAAAATATTTTGTATTAGAAATAGATTTTTCCGACTTAAACATATCTTCAAATATTTTTACTACCAATTGGCTACAGATCTTACCTATTTTATTTTTCCCATGTCCATCTGCCAATACTGCCATAATTCCTTTATCTAAAAAAAGTACCCCTGCACTATCTTCTTGAAATTCTCTATTCCCTGTATAAAAATCAGAAAATGTTTCAATATTTAAACCATATATATTATTGTTTGATCTTAGACTATAGTATTTATGCATTGTTAAAAATGCAATCATTATACTTGATAAAATAATCAAATATATATATTCGTTTCCATTTACTGTTATATTCATTTAAGACTCCTTTATGATATATTGTTCCATTCAAAATGTTCCCCACAAAATGGTACAAATAAAAATTTACTCTTCCCCAGTTCTATTATGTCATATGGAGATAATTCTGTTGGTATATATACTGCTTCGTCATTTAAGTATGCAATCCCTGAAGCATCCCCTGGTAGTAAGACTGTATTTCTTTTTTTGGGATCATATACTACTATGGCATGATTTCTTCTTGAAATTTTATTATCTCCTATAATTTGAATGTCCATATCATCAGCCCGTCCAATAAAATTTTTACCTTCTCTTATTTTGTAGTCCTTACCTACCCTTGCCCCTTCAATACAGACAAGCCATCCACAAACCGGTTCCACCTCTACTTTCATTAGTTCCTCTTCAATGTCAAAGTCCTCCGGTGGTTGTTGCTTTTCTTTTTCCTTTGTTTCAGTTTCTATATTACAATAAGGGCATATAGTCCCATATCTTCTGGCACTAAACATATGTCCATTTTTACATCTAATGAGGCTCATTTCTTATCCTCCATTTCATTTTATTAGTAATTTAGTTTTAGCAATAAATAATATATCTCCCATTTCAATTTTACATGGTCTATCCTTTGATAGTTTATATCTAATATCATCGTTATATTTTTGTATGCTAATACCATTATCAGAATATAAGTCCTCTACATACCAATTGCCAGATGCAAAGTTTAAAACAGCATGTTGAAAATCTATTAACGATGCATATGTGGCAGAATCTAAGTTTATATCAACTTCTTCATGATTATTCTCCCTTCCAATAACTATGGAAGTTTTATTAAATAAATCCCACTCTTTTATAGTTTTATTTTCTTCATTAATGAGGGCAATTTTAGTTATTCCCTTTGATTTATCTACATAGTTATTAGCTGCTCCATTTTTAAATAACAAATCATATAAGCTTTTTATTCCTATAATTAAAAATATGGACATTAATATGTATTTTAAATATCCATCTTGTATGTACAAGTATATATATGTATTGGCGATTATGGATGTTATCAAAATAAAAATTTCCATAATTTTAATTTTGTTTGAAACTTCGGTTTTCAAACTTATCAACTCCGTTAATCTTTTTTTACTCCAAAGAAACTATTAAATATATTTGATGTATCCATTGGATTTTTTTTACTTGTTTTTTTACTATTCTTTTTCATTTTGCCCTTCTTTGGATCAAATCCAAAATAGTCCTCAAATTGAAAGTTCATATTAAATTGACTTTTAACATTACTTTTAGATTTTCTTTTTCTCGTATTTTCCCTTTTCCCTTTATAAGACGTGTTATTTTGACCTTCATCATATTTTTTTCTTAAACTTTCATCCTTTAAGATTTCATAGGCTTCTTTAACTTCTTTAAACTTTCTTGTTGCATTCTCATCATCTGGATTTAAATCTGGATGATATTTTTTAGCTAGTTTTCTATAAGCCCTTCTTATTTCATTTTGTGTAGCATTCTTATCTACTTCTAGTATATTGTATAAATTCTCCACGACACTTCATCCCTCATTTATATATAGATGTCTCGTAACGAGACATCTATATTTTTATTAGGCTCCATAGCCTCCTTCAATTTTTACTCCTGATAATTTATCTTTCTTTTGTCTAATAATTAATTCAAAGGTTCCTATACCTTCTGTATCTCCAAAATTCTCATTATAATCTATTACAAAGGCATTTGGGAAAAATATTTTTCTAACAACTTGAGAAGCTGATATTACTTCCACTGTAACCTTTCTATAACAATCTGCCTTTTCTGCTGGTATTAAAGACCACAATCCCAGCTGTTTAGTACCATCAAAAGGGTCTCCATCTACAGCCGTTAATATTTTTCCACTGATAACCATTGTTGAACCAACATCTTTTGTACGTGCATTAGAATCTATTGGTACATCAGTTTTTAATCTAACATTTTGTATACTTTCAACATTAAGTTCTATAGTTTCAGAACCTTCTATTTTCACTCTAAATCCCATAATTACACATCCTTTCTTAAGTATTTATTATTCTTCAAAACCACCTTCAAATTTAACCATCGGTGTCTTATCTTTCTTCTGTTTCATATGAAGATAGAAGGTTCCAATTCCATCTTCATCTCCATAATCTTCTGTATAATCTACTATAAAAGCATTTGGCAAATGGAACTGTCTTACCACTTGAGAGGCTGATATAACATCCACTGTGGCTTTTCTATAACAGTCTGCACTTTCTCCAGGTACTAATGACCATTGAGCCAGCTTCATAGTAGAATCTGCCTCCTCACCATCTACTGCAGTTAATATTTTTCCAGTAATTCTTAATGAAGTACCTAAATCTGTAGATCTTGCATTTGAGTCATCTGGTGTATCAGTACTAAACTCTACTGTTAAGATATTTTCTATTCCTAACTCAATAGTTTCAGGTCCTTCAACCTTAAGTCTAAATCCCATAAAAAATCCTCCTTTTATTTTATATTTATAAATGATTAAAATTAATCATTTAATACTAATTTATAATAAAGCAATTATGCTTTAGCAGTACTTCTAGTTATCTCAACCTCTAAGTTTTTAACACTACCATTAAAGGTTATATCAATATTGCAGTTTCCTGTTCTTTCATCTATCGTAAAGTTAATGTCATCCCCTTCTTGAATAACAGAGTTTATATATCCCTTATCAGCCAACCATTTACTTTTTTGACTATTTGGATTATTACTAAAGAATTTAATTATATTATCTTGCTTAAAGTCATTGGTATGGAAACGTAATATTCTTTCTATATATGTACTAACTATTGTCTTATATATAGATTCAAAGTCATTTCCCACAGCCTGAAGGCTTCTTGATTTATATACAGTAATATTATGAATATTTTCCCCATTTACTTGGGCATTTTCAGAAGAGAATACAAATCCAAAATTCTTTCTGTTTATAGCATTTTTAGTATTATTGGTAAATCCAGATATTTCTTTAGCCAGTGTAGTTGTTACATTTAGTGCATTATCATCGGCTTCGATATCAAACCTAACTCCCGGATATTCATAAGTAGCTATTTTAAAGATATCTTTTAAGTAGGATGGACATTGATATGCTGCTACTAAACCAGCTGCAACATAAGCGGCATCTACGTATACCCCTTCTATCCAGAGTTTTAAAAGGTCTTCCTTTTCCTTTGATAGCTTGGCCATACCCTTTTCTGAAACATACATCTTACTATCAAGTATTACTCCAGATTTATCCTTAGGAATTATAGTAAAATTAGGAATACAAGGAATAGCAAATTCACTATAGCTCTTCTTAGTTAACATTTGGCATTTATCCACATATTTTTCTATGCCATTTATGGCCATTTGAGAGAATGTATTTTCTTCATTGGTCTCAAAGTTGAAAAATATTTGAACTTTATAGTCTTTTACCACATCTAATAATCTAGTTAGGGATTCCATAGTATTCATACCAGTTTTTTCAGAATGTTTATTTCCCTTAAACCTTTGTCTTCGTAATTTAGCTTTTTTATTCATACTCATCTGAACCGACGGAACTATTCCAAACCATATGGTATTAGAAAAGTCGTTTTTATCATTTACTGTATTTAAATATGTAATTAAACGAGGTAAGTTACTACTCTTAACTAGCATATCTAACTTTGTATTAGTTACTAAAAGACTTGGTTTCATTTCTTTATTTTCTGTTTTATATTGTTCAAAGAACATTTTAACTCCCAATATTTTTTCAATTAAAGGTTTTACAGTCTTTATAAAGTCATCTTTAGCAGTTTTATAAAAATCTAAATATGTATTATAGTTGCTTACTTCTGTTTCTATATCAACTTTACTTTCTAAGGTTGATGTTAGTGGACAAAATGTGCGAACAACTAGGTCTCTAACATAGTCTGACTTTTCTTCATTTATAGCATCATAGTCTTCTTTAAATACTTCTATTAACCCTGAGTTGGCATTATCATCTATTTTCACTAGTGCATTTTCTTCTGGTTTGGGGGCTTCTAAAATCTTTAGTTCCCCATCATCTCCCATACTTAATATACCAGCCTTAAAAACTTCATCGTCATTATCATTGTCACCTTGGCCTAAAAGCAACCTTGTTTTTATATCTTCTATTGCCAAGGGTAGCATAGCCATAACATTGTTATAGTTTTCACTAGCTTCTTCAAACATATAGTTTAATTTATCCCCTACATCTAACTTTTTAGGATCCTCTTCATCTAATTCTTCATACTTACTATAAACATACTGTATCTCTTTTCTTGATTGTCTTATATCATCCATTACTTTTTTGGGAGAAATCATATCTAATAAGTTTTCAAATTTAAAATCAACATTACGTAGTCCTTGGGATGTTTTAGTCTCAATAAGAGTAAACAACATCTTTAAAAAATCATTAGATAGATTTATTGGTATTTCAACAATATGTTCTTCTGGCATATTCTCCGGCTTTTTAAGGGTATACATTACCTTTTGATTAGTAGCATTAAAAAATGAATATACTACTGGAGAAAACTTGTCCAAAAACTCATCAAAATTATTAACCAATAACTTCTCATTAATCTCCTTTATTTTTTCATCATCCAGACTATTAATTCCCTTAGTATCTCCAACTAATGTAATTAAATCAAGTTTCTCTGGATTTATTTCTTCAAATAACATTGTTCTATTGGTTTGATTAATTATTTCCATATGATACCTCCTAATATAATTATTAATATATAAACATTAACTAATATTAGTTAATATTTAGTTGACTTTATTGTAGTATAATTCCAATTCTGTTATTCCATCTTTAAAGGTTATATGAATTTTCATTTTATATTCTAATTCATACTCCTTATTCTTTATTGCTATATCTGAATTTATCATTACAGTAGCATTTGATTTATTAATTAATGTTATTTTTTTATCATAGCTTGGTTTAAAATAAATATTCTCAGTAAAATCATAATGTTTTTTTATCTCAGAAGATTTTAAAATTTCTTGAAGTTTAAGCTTCTTTTTTTCAAATTTATATAATGGAACTTTAAATGGAGGGATATCTTCCTCTTCCTTTAAGCTTATAAAATACCCCTTTAGACTTCCTGTAAAGGTCCTTTTTTTACTGTTATCATTAATTTTTTTCTTAATTAATATATACATAATAAGTAAAATTAAAATAGTGAAAAATATTATTTCCCTTTTATAATATTGATAAAATTTCATAACAGATACTTCTATAGAATCCGTTATAATACTTAAACCTTCAGAATCTGTAACTTTTATTTTAAATGTAGAGCTTTTAATGTCATTTCCAAATAAAATTAAGTTATTTTCTTTTATCTTAGCTAAATTATCATCATTATCTATTATTTCATAACTTAAATTATCATTATCATCATCCATAAAATAGTTATTTAAGTTATAACTTTTATCCTTTGAAAAAAGCACATTTATTTTTTCTTTAAATTTTCCCTTTGGTGGATTATTTTTTATGTTAAATCTCGTGCCATCAAAGTTAAAGTTTATATTTTTATATTTAAAATTAAGATGTACCTTATAATTGCCACTATTGTGTATAATATTATCCACATGAATTTTATTATTTAAAACTTTAGTTGGCAAAACTATCTTATTATTCGCATCAACAAACTTAATATTTGACTTTATATGATTATAAAAGTTTTTTCCGTTAATTATTTTATTATCTTGGTTATTTATAAAATGTCCTTCTATCTGAAAAGATTGATTTTTATTAATTTTTTCAGGTATATCAAGGGTCAGATTCCAATCATAATAGGATAGCTTATACATATTTATCTCAGCATTTTTATCACCTTTAAAACTAACGTTAATATTATTTGTAAACTTTTTCACTCCATCTATATAAAAATAATTATTTAACTTAGAAACTTTTATATTATTAGATTCTTCTATTTTTACATTGGGGGCAGAAGATATTGCTAGCATTTTTGATGACTTCGCTAAGTCTTCTTTTAGCTCTATATTTATATCTCCACTTTCATCTTCCAGAACCACCTTGGCTATATGTTCTACCCCCAATGACCAATATTTCATTGCAATATCTTTAAATATATTTATGTAGTTTTCATATCCCTTTGCTTCATAAAATTCTCCATTAGTTTTTGCAGCTATATCATCAAGTCTTAGTCTATTATCATATCTATTATGGGTCCTAATAGTATATATTGGTATATTTTTTATTTTGGATAAATCAACTGTTTTTTTAACATCTTTTATAGAATCATCCACATCCCTTTCTTTTATTTTGGGGGTGGATATCCCCCCATCTGATATTAAAATCAAAATAGATTTTTCATTGCTATCAGTACTACTTAATAGTTTTAAACCTTCTTTTAATCCTTTTCCTAGATCTGAGTACCCTGACATATTAATCTTGCTAATCTCTTTTGTTAAAAACTCCCTATTATTTCTACTGTTAAGGGGTACTGGCTCCATACTTGATATTATGTCTTGATTATAAGCTACAAACCCTAACTCAGTATAATCATTGGGTAAACTAGTAATAAACAAATTAGTTATGTCTTTAATCATATTTTTGTTATTTCCGTTTATAGAGTTGCTTGCATCTATAACAAACATTACCTTTACTTTTTCTAACTTATAATTAACTTCATTTCCACTTATTACAGTAACAAAAGATAGTATTAAAATAATTGATAAAAACAATGCAGCGAATTTCTTTTTCATCTTTTCTACCACCAACCCCTTCGTATTTTACATTTATATTTATTTTTAGTTTTTATTTCTTTATAAGTTTTAAAAAGTAATAGGATTAATATATTTTTTTTACTGGTAATATTTATATAAGCATAATTAATATCGAATTTATATTTTGTAATCTTTAGTCATTATTTGTTACAAAACCTTAATGAACCGTTATTTCCATTCACTTTATATATTTTATCTAGGTCTTAAGTAGTATTTTTTTACAAAATAAAAAAAGCGACCCAAGGTCGCTTTTTATCTAGTGTTAAGTCAATTTCCGATATATGATAGCTATAATTAACATTATTACTATATATATCAAAGTGGGACTTTTACACCATTTTATTTTTTTGTTGTATTCCTTTCCACTTTCTCCCTTTTTATTGATATCCATTCTTTTTTTTATTATATCATTTTCACTGTTTCGTATATCATTTTCAATATCTTTTTCATTCACTTTAGGACTAACTTCATTAATTTTCCCTTTATAATATTTAGCCAAACTATTTTTTACTATCAAGTAATATAGAACTGATATAGCCAATAATGTTATTGTATTATCTTTTATATTAATTATATCTATAGTTCCTAATACTATTACTGTCATTAAATATATAACCAATAAAACAATCAAACTGCTATAATATTTCTTTACTAATTTATTAACTTCTTTAGACATTTTATCCTCCGCTCTATTTTCCTGCTACTGATAATTTTTTTATTTTTATTGATGGAGAACCAATGTAGGATGAACCGGGCATTCCAAACTCTAGATCGTCTCCAATTTCTTCTATATCATTTAACATTTCAAAATAATTTCCTGCTATTGTTATTTGATTAACTGGTCTATTTATTTTACCATTTAGTATTTCATATCCATATGCTGATAATGAGAAGTCCCCAGAGACAGTATTAAGTCCAGAGTGCAAACCTTGGACATCTATTATTAGTATACCCTTATCTACACCTTTAATCATATTATCAAAGGTTATATCTCCCTTTTCTATATACATATTAGTTGGGGCTATTGAAATAGAAGATTTATATGATGATTTTAATGCATTTCCTGTGGAATCAACACCATCTTTTTTAGCTGTCTTTAAATTATGAAGATAGGTAGTTAAAACTCCTTTATCTATTATTTTCTTATATTTAGTTGCAACCCCTTCACCATCAAAGGACCTAGAGCCTACTCCTGCCTTCATAAATGGATCATCAACTATAGTCAGTATATCATTTCCTATTTTTTTATTCAGTTTTCCCTTTAGCATAGATAACCCTTTTTGCACCTTTTCTGCGGAGAAAATAGGGGAAAATGCCTTTAATATATTAGCAGAAACATCCCTTCTTAATACCACTTCATATTCATCAGATTTAATACTATCTGCATTTAACATTGATATAGCTTCTTCGACCGCTTCTTTAGCAAGTTTTTTAGGTTTAAATTTGCTAAAATTATTGGAGGTAATAAGCTTACCCGCCGTTTTTACATCATTTCCTTCTTTAACCACAACAGAAATATATCCAATAGCTATATTCATTTTATCTTCTAAGTCTAGCCCTTTAGTATTTACCATGATTGTATTAGATTTTTCGTCGTTATATAAACAATAGTTTACACTTTCAACCCTATCATCTAACTTAAAGGCCTCATTTTCTAACTCCTTTGCAAAATTAATTTTTTCCTCTTGAGTTACTTTATCTAAATTATCATTGTATACATCTATAGTTTTATATTCCTTAGAACCTTCAAATATTTCTTCTTCATCATCACTATCTATGACTTTAGCATTGGATATAGCCTCTTCTATAAGCATATCTATTGATGTCTCATCTACTTTTTCAGTATAGGAATAGCCCATTTTCCCATTATAGATACCTCTAAAGGAAAGTCCCTCTTGGTCTGCAATACTGTATTTATCTATCTCTTGCTTATAAACCATAAGTTCAAATTCACTACCTCTTTGAATAAACACTTCCATCTCTTCTAAACCTTTAGATTTACCCTTCTCAAATAATCTATCAATTATACCTCTTATATCCATTATTTATCCCCCTTTCTACCACCAACGGTTATTGATCCTACTCTTATTGTAGGCTGGCCAACATTGGTAGGTATAGAACCACTGGACGAACCACACATTCCTTGGCCATAGTCTAGATTATTTCCAACCATATCTATTTTCTTAAGTATATCCATTCCATTGCCTATAAGGGTTGCTCCTCTAACCGGTCTGTCTATTTTCCCATTTTTAATCATATATCCTTCCATAACTGCAAAGTTAAAGTCTCCTGTAGCTGGATTTACTGAGCCCCCACCCATATATTTTGCATATAGTCCATGTTCTGTATTTTTAATTATTTCTTCCCTTGTGGAATCTCCATTATCTATATATGTATTTGTCATTCTAGAAGTTGGAGCAAATTTATAGGATTGCCTTCTTCCTGAACCCGTGGAGTCCATATTCATTCTTCTTCCATTTAGTTTATCAACCATATATCCCTTTAATATTCCATTTTTTATTAATACATTTTTTCTGCTTTTAGTTCCTTCGTCATCAATATTGATTGACCCCCAAGCATTCGGTTGGGTTCCATCATCTATAGCAGTAACAACATCCGATGCTACCTTTTCACCAAGTTTCCCTGCATATATTGAAGTTCCTTTAGCCACCGATGATGCCTCTAATCCATGGCCACATGCTTCATGGAATATTACTCCGCCAAATTTATTATCAATTATTACTGGCATTTTTCCACTGGGGCATGGCTCTGCGTTTATCATGGTTTTAGCAATCCTTGATGCTTCCTTTGCATATTCTTCTATATCTATATTGTCATAAAATTCAAATCCCATATGGGCACCTGGTCCATAAAAACCCGATTGCATTTCTCCATCTTTAGATGCCACAGATGAGATAGCCGTTCTTGTTCTTACCCTTGTGTCCTCAACAAATAACCCATCTGAATTGGCAACTAATATATTTTGTTCCTCATCTAAGTATCTGATGGCTACCTGGGATATGCAATCATCAAAGTTTTTAGCACTATTATATGCTCTTCTTAAAAGCTCGACTTTTTTATCCTTCTTAACTCCCCTTGGTAATATCAATATTTTATGGACATTTTCTATTTTAGGTGTTGTAAAATTTAATGTTATATCTCCCTTTGTCCCATTTATGGCCTTGGCAGCCTTTTTAGCAACAGTGATTAAGTTTTCCTTCGATGAATCATTGGTATATGCATAAACACTATTGGTACTATTAAAAATCCTTATACCAACACCATAGTCTCTACCTGACATTCCATTTTCTATCTTGCCCCCTATCATAGCAAGGCTTGTATTAAATTTATCTTCAACAAAAACTTCAGCGAAATCTCCACCTGTAGATAGAGCTGCATTTATTACATCTTCTATAATACTTTTATTTAACATAAACTAACCTCCCCTTATAAAATTACTCTATTTATATTATTTCGATACTCTAATATCTATTCCTTCATATTTATTTAATATTTATTTTGTATCTTTAATTAAAATAAACTGGGGAATTACGAGTCCCAAATATTAAAGTTAAAACTTCTAAATTTCTTAATGCCAAAATTAGAAATAATTCTAATGAACTGTCCCTTTGATTCCCCCTTAACCTAAAACCTATAAATAAACTAAGGGTGTCCCATTGGAACACCCTATTTTAAGTAGTTTCAAAATCCATTATAGAAAATAACCAATAATAAAAAGAAAAATAGTAAACTTTCTTTATTATCATTATCAAATCCCATGTTATTATATAAAAGAACTAATAATAAGAAAAAGAATAATAAGCTTTCATCCCTTGGTCTAAACAATCCTTGCCCCATAAAACATACCCTCCTATAATATGTTTTGCCACTTATTTAATATATTATTATTCTAGAAAGGCATATATAGTTACAATTATTATTAAAACTCATCCTCAGACATCTTCATAACTTCCATAATTTTTTCTATTTTCTTCACTTTTTTCTTGTGTTTATCATCTAAAACAGGATCAAAACATTTTATTAAGTCTATAATAGAGTCTATTTTCTTAATATCAATTTTTTCATTACTTTCTTTATATGTTGTAATGTTATGTTTTGTTTCATCTATTCTTTTTTTTGTATCTATAATATTTTCTGCTACTTTTTTTCTATCATCATCCATATAGTCTATCATTTCAGCTAAAATTCTTTCCCCTTTATCGATAGCAGGTAAATTATTAGTACTTTTTACTTCATTTTTATATTTTGATTCCTTTATTCTTTTTACTTTATTAAATATGTCTATTATATCTTCAACCTTACTTAATGTCTCCTGTCCGTTTTCATTAAAATATCCCTTTATATTACTAACTAAAGCCTTTTTCCTTTCAAAATCATCATTTAAATCAAGGTTTAATTTAATCCCGTCACCCTTTTCATTCTTATTATTTAAAAGCATCATTAATGGTAATGCCAACCCTATTAAACTTGTTATAGAAGTTTCTTTACCCATAAAATTACCACCCTTATTGACTTTATATATTAATAGCCCTATTATATTTTATGTTAAAGTCTAAAGAGTGTGAGTAATTTAATAGGTTTTCAGGTTGGGGGATTACGAATCCCCCAACAACAAGATAGCAATCCTCCAATAATTGAATAGTAATACTCTAGTAATTGAATAGTAATACTCTAGTAATTGAATCATGATATTCTAGTAATAGGATAATAATACTCTAGTAATAAGATAATAGTACTCCAATAACAGAATAACAACCTTTTAACAGTTATATAAAATATCATAAATATGTTAGATACAATTAAGATATTATAAATCAGTTAATCCTACTTCCATCCTTAACTGTGCCAATGACTTAGATGTCACATTATCCCTAGCTAATTCTAATAATTCTATAGCTTTATTTAAATCTTCTTCATTATCTACCTCAATTTCTAAATAGGGTTCAGGATATGTTTCCTTATTCCATGTGTCTATATCAAATCTTATATTATCATATTTGTAGGATATTCTTTCCTTTGTTCCCCTATGTCTTATATCTAAATCCAAGTGTCTTAATATTTCAGTAAGGGCCTCTTCATTATCTATTTTGGTTTCTATCTCTATATTCTCCCTTAGGGCATTTTTAGCTATATTTTTCTTTAAAGTAAAAATATATTGGGTATCATTATTAATAATATCCTTTGATTCCCTTATTCTTAGATAACCTTTGTCCCTATTTTTTATAATTCTATCCTCTGTATCAAATATTGTATTTACTTGATGTTCCTTTTTTATTAGTTTAGCACCAATCTCTTTAAGTTTTTTTTCTATATTATTTTTATCTATATTTAATACCTTAACTTCAAGTTCCTTAGCCATATAATCACTCCCAGTTAAAATTTTAAAATTACATGTTTTTTAAATGTATTTTTTAATAATAAAATGTAAATCCTTTTAATATGGAGGTGTTAAAATGAATTTACTATACTCTGCCCTTTTATATTTAAGTCTTTTTACCATAATTCTTGTATATATAATCTACAAAGCTAAAAGTTTTAAAAAAAATAATAAATCATTTATACCAAAAGAAGTAAATTATCAAGACGTAGAAATAGCTTTATTAGGAGATATCGACCTTGATAATATTAATTACACTGAGTCTAAATTTGAAAATCCTAAAGAAACCGTAACTTTACCCTTAGATCTTATAATAGATGGACAAATCCTATCTAATAATTTAAATATGATTAATAAGGATCAAGATTGGTTAATAGATACATTAAATAATAAAGGTGTTTCCCATATAAACAAAGTGACCCAAGCCACATTAGAACCTTCAGGCAAAATTGTAATCTCCTAGAGTATTTTCTTTAATTTAAAATCAATATAGTCACAGGAAATACAGTGAAAGTCAATGCCTTCTATATTACCTTCAACAGCAAAATAATGTCCCTCTGCATGTAAATGTCCATAAACACATATATCTACATTATATTTTTTCATTAAATCCACAAATTCATTGGGACTTTTATCTGTGGAATTAAATGGTGGATAGTGTATCATAACTATTTTTTTACTAACATCATCTTTTATTGATGATAATGATAGTTCTAGCCTATTTAATTCCCTATTAAACATTTTTTCATCATGTTCATTAAATTCATCGCTATCCTTAGCTGCCCAGCCTCTAGAACCGCATATTCCTATATTTTTGTGTATATAACTATCATTATGTAAAAAAGTTATTGCATCAAGATCAAGATTGTTAAGCTTTGTTTTAGTTTCCCACCAATAATCGTGGTTACCTTTAGTAATAATCTTTATCCCTGGAAGTCTATCTATCTTTTCTAAATCATCCTTAGCATCCTTGAGTTTTAATGCCCAGGATATATCTCCAGGTAATAATACTAAGTCACCTTCTTTTACAGTTTCTTTCCAGTATTCAAATATTTTTTCATCATGGTTTATCCAGTTATCTCCAAATACATCCATGGGCTTTTTCCCCGATGAATCCATATGTAGATCTCCGATTCCATATATGCTCATATAAATCACCTCTATAGTCTTAATGTTAATGTCTAACATGAAAGTACAAACCTCTTATTTTACAGTTTTTAATAGTTAATGTTAAACCTCAACATAGTTATATTTCACATTTAATTTATCAAATACTTTACTTTCCCTTTCGTGGCAGGTAAATAAAATTATTTGTCTGTTTAAACTTTCTTTTGATAAGAATTTTAATATATTAGTTAATCTTTTTACATCATATTGGGTAAAGCAATCATCTAATATAATAGGTATATTGTTATCTTCTCTAATTACATTAATTATACCCAGTCTTGTGGCAAAATAAAGTTGGTCCATAGTTCCTGAACTTAATGTGTTTACATTAACTAATTTACCACTATTTTCATCGGACACTTTTATATTTATTTTTTCATTTATCTTAACTTTTTTATACTTATCCCCGGTAATACTTCCTATTAATGTACTAACCTTGGCATTAAGCTTAGGAGCGAACTCCCTATGTATGTTCTTAGACAACTTATTAATAGTTGTTTTTACAAGTTTTAATGATTGTAGCTTATCTTCATAATCCTTAATTAAACTAGATTTTCTATCTATTTCTTCATTTAGATAAGCTAATGGAGTTACACTAGATAAATAATATTTAACCTTCTCTTCTAACTTAGATAATTCTTCCCTCTTTTCTACAATACTATTATTTATCCCCTCCAATACTTCTTTGTTTTTTTCCATATCAAAATCGGCATCTTGGATATCATCCACATTATATCTAGTCAATTTTTCCTTTAATAAACTTAAAGAATCTCCATTAAGTATACTATCAAACAGTTTATTTTCACCATCTAATTTCCCTTTAATTTTTAAAAATTTATTTTTATAATCTATATTTTCTTTAAATTCCTTAATATTTTTAGCATTATTCTCTTTTAGAATATTCTCTAACTCATTTATCTTATCCATTAATCTCTTATTTAAATGTTCATTATTATCTTTTATGTTTGATATTTCTCCCTTTAGTACATTTATGTTATTTGTATCTTCATTATATATACAAAATATATCCTTTAATTTTTTTATATTATTAGTATTAATACCACCATCTATATTTGCCATATTTAAATATTTTGTTATTTCCCCACTATATTTATCAAACACTTTTTTAACATCATCTATTTTTTTATCTAAGTCATTGATAGCTTCAATATTATTACTTATTAAACCTATATCCATACTATATTGATCCATTAGTCTTCTTAAATCAGTTTTATTATCACAGTCATATTTATTTAATATCATAACTATATTTTTATCTATGTCTGAAAGTCTATTTTTTTCATCTAGCCGCTTTTCCCTATTATCCCTTAAATCTTTTTTAAAGGAATCTAATTTTTTATTTATTGATTTCATCTTATTATATCCTATTAAAGCAAGTATAATAAATAGTGGGGAAACTATACTAACTTTCATATCCACTATAAAACCAACTATAATAGTGATAAAGGCTATGGATAATGATGTAATGTTTATAGTATTTATTTTAGACCTTCTTGTATTCTCATTTTCTATTTGAACCTTTATATTATTTATCTCATCATCTCTTCTTTCATATATCAAACTTCTTTTTTTCTCTTCTAACTCTTCAATTTTATAAAAGTCTTCCCTTATATCTGTTAAATTACCCTTATCTACGTTGTCCACCTTACTTTTTAATATTTCTCTCTTTTTATTAAGCTCATCTATTTCCTTTTCCTTATCATTTATAAGGGTAAACTTGTTACTTAAGTTTTCTATATCCCCTTTATTAACATTTTCAAAGTAATTATATTTTTTTACTGTATCATTTAAATCAGATACTTGTTCTTCTAACTCTTGTAAGGTAATATCATTATCAGCTATTCTTTCCTTTAATGAATTTATTTCGCTATTAATACTAATAGCTTCTGTATATTTACTATCATCTATATGACTATATTTTTTAAGTTCTAATTGTTCCTTTTCTAAGTTTTCTATTCCTTTCTTTATTTTAATAGCGTTGTTATATCTTTTATACAGTCTAATCCCCTCTATTGATTCCATCTTTTCTTGTAAATCTAATTTTTCTTCATTTAAATCCTTAATTTCTCCTTTTATATGGTTTATTAGTATTTGACTATCCTTTATTTTATTTAAAACTTCTATCGTTTCTTTTTTATCTTCTTCTAACTCCATTATTTCTTCTGCTAATTTTCCATAGGGAGATGTTTTTATTCTCTCCTTAGTACCTATATTATCTATTTTTTTATCTATATCCTTTATTATATTTTCAACAGAAATATCCTCATCTAAACTTCCCCCTAGGTTTATTAGACTGTCTTTTACCTCTTTAGCTAAATCCCCTTCTGTTTTACATTTAAGTTGTCCTATGTTTATAGTATTATTATAGACCACAGAATTAAGCTTTAGGTGTAAAGATGCTGGGGCATGTAATCTACTAGTTTTATCATAGTCATACATATGGGTTATCTCTTCCCCTGTTTTATCATCAAATACTTTAACTTGATCTCTTCCCTTTAAAAAATTTCTATCTATTCTATATTTATCACCGTCGACAGTATACTTTAGAGTTCCATAGTATTTATCACTGTTCCATGGAAAGTATTTTTTATAATCCTTCGAGTACAATTTTCTTTTAGTATAGGGTCTAAAAAACCCAAAAAACATCCCTTCAATAAATTTATGTATGGTTGTTTTTCCTGCTTCATTATTTCCATATATAATATTTATTCCATTATCTAGATTGATTTTTTCATCTTTAAATTTACCAAAGGAGTTAAGGCTTAATTCATCTATTATCATTTTATCACCTTCTCCTTTAACAAAAGTTCTAAACCTTCATATAAGGCATCTTTAACTATGGGGTCCCTGGTATCCATAGATTTCATTTCCTTTATAAAATGACCGATTATATTAGTTTTATTTTCCCTTTCTATTTTTTCTAAGTCGTAATCTAGAACTGTATTATTTATTATTTCAACATAATAAAAGTCATTTTTAAATCTACGTTCTAAATCTTCTATATTAAGATTTATATCCTTATCTATAAATCCTGTTAATATTATCCTAAATATATTTTTAACTTCTTTATCACTACAACTTCTAATTGTATCTATAATTTCTTCATAATCCATATTCTCATTAATCTCTACTTTTTCTATTATATAGTTTCTTTTATTTAGTTCGATTAATTCTAAATCCAATTTTTCTTTAGATATAGAACCTTTTATAATTCCATGAGCACCGGTCTCACCAAAATCTAAAGGTTCTGGACTACCACAATATACAATATTATCAGTGATAAACTGATGTTTATGTATATGACCTAAAGCAACATAATCAAAGCTATCTAGCTTGTTTATATCAATAGGCAAGTATTCTGATTTAGAACTTAATGTATCCCCATGAGCTAATAATATATTCACCTTAGATTTATCTTCTATTTTTATATTATCTAAAATGTTATCCCTCTCTATCTTTTTATTCCAACTAAGTCCCCAAATATTAATATTATACTGGGGAAATTCCAGTTTATTTACGCTACTGTTCTTTATAATATAAACATTATCAGGCCACTCTATTAAATTATATAACGATCTGTCCTTTAATGGATCATGATTTCCTGCTATTAGTATAACCTTTGTTTTATTTAAAGTTTTTAATTTATTTTTAATTCTTTTTATATCTCCAATATTACAGTAATCTTCCTCATATAAATCCCCTGTTATAAATAAAAAATCTATTTTCTCTTTATTGGCTCTATCTACAATATTATTAAATGTGTCCCAAAGCTCATTTCTTCTATTATTTCTAAAACTCTTAGAAAACCTAGGGTTATTAAATTTTAATCCCAAGTGCAAATCTCCAGTGTGGAAAAAAGTTATTTTCAAATAAATCACTCCCCATTATATCCATAGAACATATATTCTATACTTTATAATATAATTCCTTCTAAAATAATATTGTTATCTGATAAATCTATATTTAAAAGTTTTACTTATAGTTAAATAAGAAAATATTATTTCCCTTATGCTATAATAATGTGTAAAATTATATAGTAATACTTTTGGGTAGTGATACCTTCAAATGAATTGGAAGCTACCTAATTACAGTGGACCATTACTGTCAATTCTCAACCGTCCACTGTCCATTATCACAATCAAGGAGGAGATTTTTTGAAAAAACTATCACCAGGATTAATTTTAGTTATAATATTATCCCTAATTTCCATGGGAATCAATGAATTTATTTTTAGTCATTTCAAAAACCTAGCAATAGAAACATTAACAATAGCAATAATATTGGGTATAATCTATTCAAATACAATAGGAGTTAAAAAGTCCCATGAATCAGGTATAACATTTTCTTTAAAAAAAATATTAAAATGGGGAATAGTTTTATTGGGTGTTAAATTAAACTTTGATGCTGTAATAAACTTAGGACCTTGGATAATACTTATAGTTGTTATATTAATTACACTAGCACTAGTATTAGCAAATGTCTTTGGCAAAATAGGAAAATTAAATACAAAGTTATCTACCCTTTTAGGGGTTGGCTCATCCATATGTGGTGCCTCTGCCATAGTTGCCATGGGGCCAGTTATAGATGCCGATGATGAGGATACTTCCATAGCGGTGGCGGTTATAAGTATGTTGGGAGCTTTAGGTGTATTTATATATACTTTTTTTGCTGCAGTTCTACCAATAACCGATATCCAGTATGGTATATGGTCTGGAAGTTCCCTACAAGGGGTTTCCCATGCGTTAGCAGCAGCCGGTGCTAAGGGTGCTAAAAGCTTAGAGATAGGTACCATAGTTAAAATGTCCAGGGTTGCTCTGCTGGCTCCGGTGGCTTTAATATTAAGTATTATTTTTAATAAAAACAATACTAAAGGCTCTAAAAAAGTTAAGTTTCCATCATATGTTCTTATGTTTATATTGGTTGGTGTATTATTTACATTAAACTCAGTTTATAATATAGTTCCAGTTGAGTTTACCATCTCAAATATGAATATAAATATAATATCTATGCTAAAGAAAATAAGTAGTTTCTTTATACTTATGGCAATGGTATCAATGGGACTTAAGGTTAACTTTAAATCATTTACATCAAAGGGAGTTAAAGCCCTTTATGTTTGTAGTATTTTATTTATTAGTATTTCTTTAATAAGTTTAGGATTAACATTAATGATATAAGTGTAATAAAGATGTGGCCTATGCCACATCTTTATTATGTGCAGAATACAAAGTTCAGAGTGCAGAGAATTTCATAAAATACATTGCAAATAAAATAACAAAAAGTTATAATGATATTAGCATATTAGAAATTTCTAATATGCTAATATCATTATATAGGTAGGTGAAAATATGAAGGATACAATTTTCAAAATGTCATCATCTTATTTAAAGGCTTTAGCCCATCCCACAAGACTGAAAATATTGGATATACTTAAAGACAAAGAGTTATGTGTTTGTGTAATATTAGAAGAACTACAATTGGAACAATCCAATGTATCCCAACACTTAAAGGTTTTAAGGGAGCAAGGAATAGTTAAAAGTCGTAGAGATGGTTCTAAGATTATGTATAAAGTTAAGGATAAAAATGTATTTATTATATTTGATAATGTTAAAGAAAGCTTATTAAATCAATTGGAAGAAACAAGTGCAGAGTTAAAGAAGGGAGGGGTCTAATTGTTACAGGAATTCTCTAATATAGTTACTCCCTATGTGATTAGATTTTTTAACTGGTTTTTAGATCTGCTTGGGGCAGATTTTAGAGCCGGGGATAAATTTAATGAAGCAGTTAACTTCTTTATATACGATACCCTTAAAATAATAATATTACTTAGTTTTATGATATTTATTATATCCTATATAAGAAGTTATTTTCCCCCAGAAAAAGTCAAAAAACTACTTGGAAAGGTCCACGGCATATGGTCCCATGTGGCTGCAGCTATATTAGGTGTACTATCTCCTTTCTGAAGCTGCAGTACAGTTCCTATTTTTATAGGATTTGTGGAATCGGGGATTCCACTGGGAGTTACCTTTACATTTTTAGTTACATCTCCTATTGTTAATGAAATAGCTTTAGGTTTATTATTAATTGAATTTGGGATTAAAACTGCCCTTATTTATACATTGGCAGGTATGCTTATTGGTATAGTATCGGGTATATTAATCCATAAACTTAAACTTGAACATTTAGTTGAAGAATATGTCTATCAACTTCATATGGGAGAGTCAAAAGTTGAAAAGATGGACTTTAAAAAAAGACTACAATTTTCCATAGATGCTGTTAAGGATATAGTTAAGAGGGTTTGGATATATATAATAATAGGTATAGGTATCGGAGCAGCCATACATGGATATGCCCCAGAAAGCTACCTTGTTAAATATGCCGGTCCTAATAACCCTTTTGCAGTATTTGTGGCAGTAGTTCTTGGTATCCCACTATATTCAAATGCCGTAGGTGTTATGCCTATAGTTACAGCCCTTATTGGTAAAGGGGTTGGAGTTGGAACAGCTCTATCCTTTATGATGTCCGTTGTGGCATTATCTTTACCAGAAATGATACTTCTTAAAAAAGTTATAAAGCCTAAACTAATAGGTATCTTTGTAGCTATAACCGGTGTTTCAATAATATTAGTTGGGTATTTATTTAATATTATCTTATAGGAGGGATTTGTTATGGATATTAAAATCTTAGGTTCTGGATGTGAAAAATGTTCTAAAACCTACAAACTAGCTAAAGAAGTAGTAGGAGAAATGGGTATTAATGCAAATGTTGAAAAAGTTGAGGACTTAAAGGAAATACTAAAGTATGGAGTTATGAAAACTCCTGGATTAGTTATAGATGATGAAGTAAAATCATCGGGAAAAACTTTTTCAAAAAAAGAACTTAAAAATATTATAGAAAAAAATAAATAGGAGGATTTCTATGGATATTAAGATATACGATGAGGTTTGCTGAGGCGGCAGTAAACTGGCGCCCATCGTTGATGCGGCTTTAGAACAACTGGGTTATCGCCCTGATTTTGAAATTATAGGAGATATTAGAGAAATAAAAAAATTAGGCATAAAAAGAATGCCCGCTCTAATGGTAAATGGTAAAATTATATTTGAAGGAAAAGTTCCTTCAATATTGGATATGCCAGATATATTAGAAAAGGCATTAAAATAAAAAGGGCTTTTGCCCTTTTTATGTAGGTTTCAGGAAAAAGTGCTGAATATATTCAGCCCTAATATCACTCTATACTTCCTTAACTATCTCATGATACATAAGCCTTCTTTCCCTTGGTTTTATTTCATTACTATTATCATGATATCCCATTGTTATAAGCATTGTAACTATTTTATCATCATCTATATCAAATAATTCCTTTACTTTATCTTCATCAAATCCAATCATTGGATGACTCTCTACTCCATGGTATTTTGCTGAGTACATAATGGACATTGCCAATAATGAACTATTTCTAGCTGCAAAAGCCACCTTTTTCTCAGATGTTGGATATAATTTTGTATCACAATGATTTATTATCCCCTTTGCCTTGTCTTCCGATAGTCCATTATTTATCTTTTCATCCCACATTATATTGTCCCTTTTATAACCATTTGTATCTCCTATTATGGCAAGGGTCACAGGGGCATCTAAAACTTTTTGTTGATTACAAGCCTTTTCATATAGTTCTTTTCTAGCTTTATCGGATTTTATGACTACTATCTCCCATGGTTGAATATTAAATGCCGATGGTGCCAACACAGCCATATTAATTATGTCCTTTAATGTATCCTCCTCTATTTCTTTATCTTTATCAAAATAGTTAACTGACCTTCTGGTTTCATATATTTCTCTTAAATCCTTCACAAAATCACCTTCCCTGTATTTATTATTATTAATTTATTTACCCTTTTATTTATTCTTTATTCTCTGATTTCCATTTCTTCTTTAATAATATTAGAGTCTAGGCATTCCTTGATCGACTTTAACATCCTATTTCTCTAGCCGTCCATTAATCTCGCTTCCATATTAAATTTCATGACCGCCCTTCTGGACAGGGCTTGCCCTGTCCCTACGGTTTCCATTTCTTCTTTCTTCTTTAATATAAGTACCGATACAATGCATTGGTATTTTTTCTAAAAAAGACATTGTATCTTCATTGTATCTATTGTATAATATTATTGTAATCATACTATACATACTAAAAAGAGGAGGTAATAATATGGAAAATACTAATATAAGATCATTTTCTAAAATGACCACACGAGATTTAGTTTTGAATTCATTATTAATAGCAATTGTCTTTGTAGCAACTTTTATGATTAAGTTTCACCTTCCAGTTTCTATTAATGATGGTGGTTTAGTTCATATGGGTACAGCTGCTTTAGTTGCAATTTCTATAGTTTTTGGTAAACATAGAGGAGCTATTGCTGGAGGGCTAGGTATGTTTTTATTTGATGTCACCTCTCCATTTTATATGTGGGCTCCATTTACTCTTGTAATAAGATTTGTTATGGGTTATACCATCGGTACAATAGCCTATGCTAATGGAAAAAAAGGTGAAAATATGTTTTACAATATTATAGCTATTTTAATATCTGGTGTTTGGATGGTGGCTGGATATTTCTGCACTAACTTAATTCTTCATCATAGCTGGGTTGGAGCAGTAAGTTCAATATACGGAGATGTATTACAGGTTGGAATAGGTCTGTTTATAGGTCTACCTTTAGCTATGATACTAAAACAAGTATTTAAAAAATCAAATTTTAAATTTTGAGAGAATATGATTTTATGCCATGAAATTCGGTCTGGGCATGCCCAGACCCTACATATAGATAGACAATATTTTATTATATAACGTTAAAACAGAGCTAGATCTATCTAGCTCTATTTTTTTAATATCTCATTTAAAGTATGCCATGCCAGCACCCCACATTTTACCCTAGCAGGCATATTTGATATATTTTTTAGTACTATGGCATCTTCTAACTTTTCTAATTCCTCTTCATCAGTTATTTCTTTTTTTATCATTCCCATAAAAGTTTCTATATCATCTATTGCTTCTTCTTTGGTTTTTCCCTTTATAAGATCTATCATCATAGATGCTGAAGCCTCTGATATGGCGCATCCTGTTCCCATAAAGGATATATCTTCTAATATGTCTTTATTAAACTTTACTGAAACAGTCAAATCATCACCACAACTGGGATTATGTCCCCTTTCAGTATAATCTGGATTATCTATCTCTTTTTTATTGTGACCACTTTTATTATGTTCCATAATCAATTGGGAATAAATACCATTAAGATCCATATCCTAACCACTTCCTCACTTTTTTTAAGCTCTCAATAAATATATCCACATCCTGTTTATCATTATATAAATAAAAACTTATCCTTGTTGTTCCCGGTATATCTAAATATTTCATTAAAGGCTGGGCACAGTGATGTCCTGATCTAACTTCTACCCCATAGGCATCTAATATACTTGCCACATCATGGGGATGAACATCATCTACACTAAAGGATATAACTCCACCTCTATTATCTACATCTTTAGGTCCATGTATTTTTATATAGGGTATTTCCATCATTTTTTCCAAAGCATGCCTTGTAAGTTCTATTTCATGATTTCTGATACTTTCTATACCTATATTTTCTATATACTCTATAGCCTTAGCTAGACCTACTGCCCCTTCTACATTTTGACTTCCACCTTCAAACTTATGGGGTATAGGGGCAAATGTAGATTCATTTTCTAAAACATATTCAATCATATTTCCACCACTTAAAAATGGGGACATTGTTTCCAATAATTCTTCCTTTCCATATAGTACTCCTATCCCCATGGGTCCCAATATTTTGTGACCTGAAAATACGAAAAAGTCAGCATCTAAACTTGTAACATCTACTTTCATATGGGGGGTACTTTGGGCACCGTCCACCACTACTATAGCCCCCATATCATGGGCATAATCTATTATGTCCTTTATTGGGTTTATTGTACCCAATACATTTGACATATGGGTTATACCAACTATTTTTGTATCTTTAGTTATCTTTTCTTTAACTTCATCCATTGTTAGCTTTTCATCTTCATTTAAATACATATATTTAATATTAGCATTTTTAGCCTTGGCAACTCTTTGCCAAGGTACTATATTGCTGTGATGCTCCATTATTGATAATACTATTTCATCTCCACTATTTATAAAGTCCATTCCATAGGAATAGGTGATAAGATTTAAGCTTTCAGTTGTATTTTTAGTAAATATAATCTCCTTACTACTCTTGGCATTTATAAACTTCCTTACCCGTTCTCTAGCATCCTCATATTTTTCTGTTGATATTACACTCAAACTATGGGCTCCCCTATGGGGATTTCCATTATGCTTTTCATTATATTCCCTTACTTCATCTAATACAGACTTAGGTTTATGGGTTGTGGCAGCACTATCTAAATAAACTAGATTATTATCATTTACCCTTTGATCTAATATTGGAAAATCCTTTTTTATATTTTCCACATTTATTTTAGTCATTGATAATTCTCCTATCTATTTCATTATTTATTATATTATGAAACTCTTCTATATTTACTCTATCAACAATGGGTTTAAAGGAGCCCTTTATTATCAGCTTTTTAGCTTCCTTTTCCGTTAGTCCTCTACTCATCATATAAAATAATTTATTTTCATCCACTTGACCGGCACTGGCAGCATGTTCCCCTTCCACATCGTCTTCTTCACATAATAGGGCTGGAATAGCATCGGCCTTTACTGTTTTATCTAGTAATATAACATATTCCTCTTCTACCCCTTTAGATCTAGTGGAGCCTTTCTTAAAGTCTAGGTTTCCTCTAAATACTTTTCTGGCATTATCCTTTAATACTCCCCTAGTCTCTATATTACTTATACTTCGTCTTCCCCTGTGGACCATTGAATATCCCAAGTCCATCTTTCTATCTCCATCACCTATATAAACACTACTTAAATTTGATTCACTGGTATCACCATTTAGGTTAGTAATATAATTGGTTCCATTTATTTCACTTCCAAAATCAACAGATATCCAATTTACCTTACCGTTACCTTCTATTTTTGCTATATTTGAATCAAGGTTAATTGATATATCACTTAATCTTTGAATCTTTATAATATTTACCACAGAACCCCTTTCGGCGAACACCTTTGTAACGCCATTATGAAATACTTTAGTATCACTATTAGAAGCATAGTCAAATAATATATTAACTTCACTATTTTCTTTAGCCACTATTATATTGTGATCTAAAACAACTGGATTATCTTTATCCATATCATATCTTACATATATATATGCCTTATTTTTGTTGCCATTAGAGGCATATGCCACTACTCCACTATTATATAGGGATTCCGATAGGGTTACTAGTTTCTCGTCCACTCCAAATTTTTCTTTTATATATAAATAGTCCTTAAGACCTTCAAAGGAATTTATATCATCTAATATACTTCTAACTTTGATATTACTTAAGTCTTTTTTATTAAAACTTAAAAATTCTTTATTATAATCCTTATATTCTGGCAAAGGAATCTCTTTTACCCTTAATCTTTTCCATTTAGGTAGACTTAAAGCATCATATCTTTTAAACTTTTCTTCTCTAAAATCAGATATTATTCTATTATTATCCATTCTATCCCTCCTTTAACCTATGGTTCCTTCTAGTTCTAGGTTAATTAGATTATTTAACTCAACTGCATACTCAAGGGGTAATTCCTTTGTTATAGGTTCAACAAATCCCCTTACTATCATTGCCTTTGCTTCCTCTTCATCTATTCCCCTGCTCATTAGATAAAATATTGCTTCATCGCTTATTCTACCTATTTTAGCCTCATGACCTATGTCTATATTGTCATTCATAAGTTCTATTATGGGCACTGTATCAGATTTAGAATCATTATCAAGCATTAAGGATTCACAGGAAACTGTTGACTTACAGTGATGGGCATTTGGTGCAACTTTTAAAAGTCCTCTATAAAAAGCATATCCACCATTTTTCGATATTGATTTTGAGTTTATTGTTGATGTTGTATATGGGGCCGCATGAACCACCTTTGAACCAGTATCTAAATGTTGTCCCGTTGATGCAAATGTAATACCTGTAAACTCTGCTCTAGCTCCTTCTCCCCTTAATATACTCATGGGATAAAGCATAGATACCTTAGAACCAAAGGACCCCGATACCCACTCTATGACTCCGTTTTTATCAACTGCTGCCCTTTTTGTATTTAGGTTATACATATTTCTTGACCAATTTTCTATTGTACTATATCTAAGTTTTGCATCTTCTTTTACAAATAATTCAACACAACCGGCATGTAGGTTATTTACAGAATATTTGGGAGCTGAACAACCTTCTATAAAGTGTACACTGGCTCCCTTTTCAACTATTATTAAAGTATGCTCAAACTGTCCTGCACCGGGAGCATTTAATCTAAAATATGACTGAAGGGGTATATCTACTTCTACACCTTCAGGTACATATACAAAGGATCCTCCAGACCATACAGCTCCATGTAATGCTGCAAATTTATGATCATTTGGAGGTACTAACTTCATAAAGTATTCCTTTACTATATCTTCATATTCATTAATTGCTGTTTCCATATCTGTGTATATGACCCCTTGTTTAACTAAATCCTCTTTTATATTGTGATATACCACTTCTGAATCGTATTGGGCTCCCACACCTGCTAGGGATTTTCTTTCGGCTTCAGGAATCCCTAAGGATTCAAAGGTTTTCTTTATATCCTCCGGTACATCTTCCCATCTACTTCCCATATCAGCATCAGGGCGAATATAGGTTATGATATTTTCAATATCTAAACCAGATAAATCAGCCCCCCACTCAGGAACCGGTTTACTATTATATATTTCTAGGGATTTAAGTCTAAAATCCATCATCCATTTAGGTTCATCCTTTTCCCTTGATATCTCCCTTATTATCTCTTCAGTAAGACCCTTTTCCGATTTATATCTATACTTAAATTCATTTTTTATATCATATACACCACGCTCAACATCTTCTATATAGGTTTTCTTTCTCTTTTCCATATTTAATCACTCCCACTATCTAGAGTATTTTGCTTTAACAGTTTCATAGCCTTTATCATCTATCTCATTAGCCAAATTAATGTCTCCAGATTCCACTATCTTTCCATCTAGTAAAATGTGAACATAATCTGGTTTTAAATATTCAAGTATCTTATTATAATGGGTTATAACTATTATTGAATTTTCATCATTTTTAAGCTCCTTAACCCCTTTTGCCACAGTTTTTATAGCATCAACATCAAGCCCTGAATCGGTCTCATCTAATATTGCCAACTTAGGCTCTAAAACAGCCATTTGAAGCATCTCGTTTTTCTTTTTCTCTCCTCCTGAAAAACCTTGATTTAAATATCTAGATGCATATTCTTCCTTTATATCTAAAAGATCCATTTTTTCTTTAAGTACTTTTTTAAACTTCATAACCATTTGTCTCTTACCTGTTACTGAGCTTTTAGCTGTTCTTAAAAAATCTTCCACAGTAACCCCCGGTATCTCTTCAGGATATTGAAAGGATAAAAATATACCTTTTTGACCCCGTTCATCTGCTTTAAGTTCATTTATGTTTTCTCCATCAAATTCTATTTCTCCATCCACTGTCTTGTATTTAGGATGCCCCATTAATGTATAGGCAAGGGTTGATTTGCCTGCGCCATTAGGACCCATTATTACATGAATCTCGCCTTTATTCACTTCCAAATCTAACCCCTTAAGGATTTCTTTATCTTCTATTTTTGTATGCAAATTTTTTATTTTTAAGAGTTTATTTGACATTTATATCTCTCCTTTAAATCTTAATTGAAAATCATTATTAATATAATACCCATAGTCAAAAATAATAAACCAATTATCCCGACCTTTTTACTGGGATTTTATATATATTATTTTTATATTGTAATTAGTTATAAACCTATTGAATAGAATCTAGTAATGGACCTTTATACAGTAATTAGTTTTTTATTTATAATAATGTTATAATAGGGTGGGGATGTGAATTTGAAATATTCTAAAAAATATAAAGATTTATTAATACAAATATTATCAATAATTATATTGCTGGTTATAATATATTTATTATTTGTTACCGTATTAAAGTTTCTAATGCCCTTTGTACTGGCATATTTAATTGCTTATATTACAAACCCAGTGGTTAATTATCTTCAAAAAAAATTTTCCCTAAAAAGAAATATTGCCAGTGCTATTGTGGTTCTTTTAACTTTATTTTTAGTGTCCTCTATCTTATTCTTAGCTTTTTATCGTATTATTTTAGAAATAAAAAGATTATCAGACAATCTACCAATATTGTTTGATAACCTCTATTATATAGTAAATGATATTATGATTAAGGGAACAAAACTTTATTCTGATTTACCTAAGGAAGTCACTCAATTTGTAGATAGCTTGTTAGAAGGTGTTACATCGGGTTTAACATCATTTATTAAGTCTTTTACCCAATTTACAACTAGATTTGCCTATGATTTTGCAAAATCTTTACCTTCTATTATGTTGTTTTTTGTTGTATTATTTTTATCTACATATTTTATAAGCAGTGATAAAAGAAAATTATCAAAATTTATTGGTAATTTAATTCCATATAATATTATTTCTAAAATTATCACTTTAAAAAACAGTTTAATAATGGCCCTACTGGGATATCTAAAGGCCCAGTTAATACTTATGTTAATTACTTTTATTGAACTTAGTATAGGTTTCTTTATTATAGGTATTGAATATGCAGTTATTCTAGCACTATTAGTAAGTATAATCGATGCATTGCCTATTCTAGGTACTGGGATAATCCTTATTCCCTGGGCAATATTTTCGATTTTTACCGGAGACTTTACAATGGGAGTTTATTTAATCCTATTATATACTATTGCATTATTGGTAAGACAATCTCTAGAACCAAAAATTATTAGTAAACAGGTAGGGCTATATCCTCTAGTGACCCTTATGTCCATTTATATTGGTCTTAAAGTATTAGGTGTGTTGGGAGTTATCTTAGGTCCTGTTATTGTTTTAGTTATCAAAACTATTTTAGATTCTAATTTAATTAATATATGGAGGAACAAGGAATGATAATATGGGTTTTTTAAAAAATTATAGTAAAGATAAATTAATAAATATTAAAAATAAGGATTTATTTCATTTATTTATAACCATATTTTCCTTAGTATTACTTATACTTTTAGCTAAATACTCTGGATTAACTAAATATGCAAATATGAATAATATAACTGAGCTCCAACAATGGATTAAAGATTTAGGTATAATAGGTCAACTAATATATATAATTATAAACATAATAACCACACTATTAATGCTTCCTGTAACTCCCATAAAGATATTAGGAGGTCTTGCCTTTGGACCTATTATTGGGACCATATTAATATGTATCAGTACAACTATTTCGGCAACCCTACCTTTTTTGGTATCAAGGTATGCCCTTAGAAATATAGTTAAAAGAAAACTTAAGGATAATGAATATTATAAAAAAATTCATAGGGGAGTTGAAAATAAAGGTTGGAAAATGATAATGACCACAAGGCTTATTATACTATTTCCTTTTACATTACAAAATTATGCCTATGGTATAACTGGAATTAATCTATTTACATATGTTATAACGTCTTTTATATTTATGATTCCTTCCAATATCGGTGTTACCATATTTTCTGCCATAGTAAGTCATGGTGGTAGTATAGTTATTGGGATTATAATCTATGTTATGATATCTGCGTTATTTGCAGTCTTGGGAGTTTTCTATTCAAATAATAATGGACAAAATCATTAATTAATGATTTTGTCCATATTTATTATTTTTGATTTTCCTCAACATATTCTTTAGCATTTTCAACTTCTAAAAGACTTGGTATAGGCACCCTTGAAACTCTTTTGATTTTTTCTATATTTGCCCATGCCGCTGTTTTATGATTTTCAATTGGGATTTCCATTTTCCTTTGTTTGTATCTATTTTTAGCCATAAAACCCCTCCCATTATTAGTATCTCTAATAATGGGAGGAATATTCTAATACTCCAACTCCGATAACTTTCTATATATCTTATACCTCTCTTTAGCATCCTTTTCTGCTGAATTATATAATCCTTCCGCGATATCAGGGAATGTATTTGATACTTGAGAAAATCTTAGTTCTGTCATAATAAAATCTTTAAATGATTTTTTAGGCTCTTTAGAGTCTAAAATAAATGGATTTTTACTTTCTTCTTTTAACATAGGATTAAATCTATATAGATGCCAGTAGCCACTTTCCACCGCCTCTTTTTCCTGTCTAACACTGGTTCCCATACCGGTTTTTATCCCATGACTTATACAGGGTGCATAGGCTATTATTAGGGAAGGTCCCTTATAGTTTTCTGCTTCTTTTAATACTTTTACTGTATGGTTCATATTGGCACCCATGGCTATTTGAGCCACATAGACATATCCATAACTCATAGACATTAAACCTAAGTCTTTTTTCCTTATTTTTTTACCCGATGCTGCAAACTTAGCTGATGCTGATTTGGGAGTAGCCTTTGATGACTGTCCTCCAGTATTTGAGTAAACTTCAGTATCAAATACTAATATGTTTACATCTTCTCCAGAGGCTAAAACATGATCTAGACCTCCATAACCTATATCATAAGCCCATCCATCTCCACCAACAATCCATTGAGATTTTTTAATTAAGAAATCCTTTTTATCTAATATTTCCCTTATAATAGGATTGGTTTTATTCTGTGATTTATCTATTGCATTTAATAATTCTTTAGTGGCAACCTTTGAACCTTCACCATCATCCCTTGATTGTATCCAATTATTAAATGCACCTTTAATATTATCATCTAAATTACTATTAAGCCCATCTTCCATTAAGGCATATAATTTATCTCTTATTTGTTCCACTGCCAAATACATTCCATATCCATATTCCGCATTATCTTCAAATAATGAATTTGCCCATGCTGGACCCTTTTCTTCAGCATTAACAGTAAATGGCATTGACGGTGCACTTGCTCCCCATATTGATGAACAGCCCGTTGCATTTGCAATAATCATCCTATCTCCAAATAGTTGAGTTGCAAGTTTCAGATATGCAGTTTCTCCACACCCTGCACATGCTCCATGGAATTCTAATAATGGTCTATTAAATTGACTTCCTTTAACAGAATATTTATTCATCAAGTCACTTTTATCCGTAACATTTTTTCTTGCAAATTCCCAGTTATCTTTCTGTCTTTCAATTTCTTTTTCTGCTTCAACCATAACTAGAGCTTTATTAGGTGCTGGGCATATGTCTGCACAGTTGCCACATCCGGTACAATCAAGGGGACTTACTTGTATGCGATATTCTAACCCATCTAGTCCTTTTCCAATTGCTTTCTTTGTTTCAAATGTTTCAGGCTTACTTTGACTCTCCTCCTTATTTAGTACAAATGGTCTTATTACTCCATGGGGGCATACATAGGAGCATTGATTACATTGAATACATTTATCAGTTTGCCATTGGGGTATCGTTACTGCTATTCCTCGCTTTTCATATGCTGTTGTTCCCACTGGGAATGTACCGTCTTCCATTCCTTTAAATCTTCCTACAGATAAATTATCTCCTTCTTTTTTAGCCATAGGTCTTTGTATATCTTTTATAAAGTCCGGTTCTTCTTTTATTGGTGGTTTATCCTCTATTATATTCTTCCAATTCTCTTTAACCTCTACTTTTATAAGACTGTCTAAAGCTCTATCCACTGCTGAATAATTCATTTCCACTATTTTACGACCTTTTCTGCCATAGGTTTTTTCTATAAAATCTTTAAGGTAGCTTATAGCATCATCTATTGGAATTACATTAGTTAGCTTAAAAAATACAGTTTGCATAATCATATTAATTCTTCCACCTAACCCTATATTATGGGCTATATTAACAGCATCTATTATATAAAATTCAATATCATTATCTGCTATATAATTTTTAATTGCACTGGGAAGTTTTTCATCTAATTCAGTTTCATTCCATGGACAGTTTAAAACAAATGTACCACCCTTTTTAAGTCCCTTAAGTAAGTCATAATGATAAATAAAAGATTTATTGTGACAAGCAATATAGTCGGAATCATATACCAAATAAGTAGATTTTATTGGTTTTTCTCCAAACCTCAAATGGGATACTGTTGTTCCTCCAGATTTTTTACTATCATACTCAAAATATCCTTGGGCATATAATTTGGTTTTATCACCTATTATCTTAATAGCCATCTTATTTGCTCCAACGGTACCATCGGAACCTAATCCAAATAACCTACAACTAATATTACCTTTAGGTGTAGTATCTGTATTTTCCACTGATTTAAGGGATGTTTCAGTTATATCGTCAATAATTCCTAAAGTAAAGTCATTTTTAGGACTATCATTTTTTAAATTATTATATACTGCTACTATTTGACCAGGGGTTGTGTCTTTCTGACCTAGACCAAATCTCCCCCCTACAATAACTGGATTTTTTTCATTATCATAAAATAAGCTTTTTACATCTTTATATAAAGGTTCCCCCCCTGAGCCCGGCTCTTTGGTCCTATCTAATACTGCTATTTTCTTCACACTATCTGGCAATACATTAAAGAAATATTTAGATGAAAAAGGTCTATAAAGATGTACTTTTATAAGTCCTACCTTTTCTCCTTTTTCAATTAAATAATCAATGGTTTCTTCAATAGTTTCACATACAGAGCCCATTGCCACAATTATATTTTCTGCCTCTTTATGTCCATAATAGTTAAATGGATGATAGTTCCTTCCTGTTACTTTGTTAATTTCATTCATATAATTTTCAACCTTATCAGGAACCTCTTGATAAAATGGATTTATTGACTCTCTTTGTTGAAAATATATATCTGGATTTTGGGCTGTTCCCCTTATTACTGGCCTTTCAGGATTTAGCGATCTATTTCTAAAGTCATTTACCGCCTTATAATCAATTAGTTTATCAAATTCCTCATAATCTATAACCTCTACCTTTTGGACCTCATGGGATGTTCTAAAGCCATCAAAAAAATGTAAAAAAGGCAATCTTAATTTTATACTACTAAGATGGGCTACTCCAGCTAAATCCATAACCTCCTGAACACTACTGGATGCCAACATTGCAAACCCTGTTTGCCTAGTGGCCATAACATCCTGATGGTCCCCAAATATTGATAAGGCATGGGCTGCTATTGCCCGAGCACTTACATGGAATACTCCTGGGAGTAACTCACCAGAAATTTTATACATATTGGGAATCATTAAAAGTAATCCTTGAGAAGCTGTATAGGTTGTTGTTAGTGCTCCCCCTTGTAATGCCCCATGGACTGACCCTGCAGCTCCAGCCTCCGATTGGAGTTCAGCAACTCTAACCGATTGCCCAAACAAGTTTTTCTTTCCATTTGCTGCCCACTTATCTACCAATTCAGCCATTGGTGATGATGGAGTTATTGGATAAATAGCCGCTATATCAGTAAAAGCATAGGATACATATGCAGCAGCTTCATTTCCATCCATGGTTTTCATAATTTTAGTCATATATTCAACCTCCTTAATTGTACAAATCTAATATTTTAGTAATTTACTGGGGGATTACTAATATCCCAGCAATAAAATAATAATAAGATATCAAATTTTATTATTTGACAAACTAAAATAATAATACATAAATACATGAAAAAACTTCTATTAGGTTTTTATATTATTTTTTATAATAAATTAGAGGATTTTATATATTATTATCGAATATATTTAATAGTAAAGAATTTTCACACTTTTTTAATTTTTCAATTCTTGTGATGTTATATTATGGAATATTATATTATTTTATTATAACTTTTAATTATGTTTTAGTTTAAAAGGGGGAATTGTTAAATGGTTTTACAAAATGGCAAAAGTCTAAAAATTAAAGAAATTACTATTAATAATGATGTTTATGAAGTGGAAATTATCAATAAACAAAATGAACTACTTCTCTATGGCTTATTAAACGATAGACAGGATTTAGAAATAGAGTCTACTTTACAGAAATACCCTATGTCTATATACTATTTAAGATTATCAGACAAAAAAAATAATAAGTCACAAGAGTTATTAATAGGTACAAAAGAACAGGATTGTATAAAGGCAATAGAAATAATTAAAAACCATGAAATAGCTTTTGACCATATAGAAACAGTTTTAAATGAGATGGGGATTCCAAATTTACATGAGATTGATAAAATGACTATTGACTCCATTGAAAAAGCTGTTTTAGACCAGGATAACTAAATAAATTAAGGGCATCGCTTAAGCGATGCCCTTAATTTATTTAGTTATCCCCACTAACATCCAATCTCCATTTATCTTTACTTATGCCATTTTTAATATATAAATCCATGGCCACTGAATCCATATTAAAGTTAAATAGTTTATACCAAAATGGATGTTCTGACTTAAAGTTTATATTATTTTTGTCACTATTAATTTGTGATTTAAATTCCTTCCAACCTAACCTTTCTTCTATATATCTAAATTTTGATTTAGCTTTAATATCATTCCAGGTATTACTGTCTATCAAATATATACTTTCATTTTCATTGTTTTGAGCAGCTTTTATGATCTCCTTTGCAACTTTATAAGGCTTATTAAATTTTAAATTTACATATAAAACTCCCGTTCCCACCATAAGTATCATAATAATTATTATTGATATAACTCTCTTTCTCCCCATTATTATCCCCCTTTTGGCTTTAGCTTATCTCTTTATTTATTTCTCTTATAACATGGATTATACTTTTCTTCTTTTTCCTTAAATCTAGTAATTTATCATTTTTATAAAATTTTATTCCTATTTCTACAGCTTCACTACACTCCTCCTTCCATCCCCGTAATACTTTCTCTGCTTTATTAGAGTTTCTTAAGATAAAGTCTGTTAATAATACAATCTGTATAAAGTCAAATTCTTTGTTAGGACCAAATATATTAGTCTTTGTTTTGTCAAAGAGTTTATTTTCAAAATCCATTTCTCTACTCTTTCTATTACCGGCTATAAATTTTATAGTACCTATATTACTTGTCAAAATGGCACCATAACACATAATACACGGCTCCATGGTTAGATATATAGTATACGACCTTATATTTTTGTACTTATATTCATTTAACTTAAGAATTGCATTAATTCCTCCATGGGCAATCCTGTTACCTGAAATTTGTCCTATGATATTTTTCCTTTCATATGTTTTATCCCTTCCTTTAGCTACTATATTATTCTTATCATCTACGATAACAGCCCCTATAGGTCTTGAACCTTTACAATATGATTTCCAAGCTTGGGAAAAGGCAAGCTTCGTAGGTTCTGGCATATTTATATCCATATATAAACCCCTTTTTAAAAATTATTAAAATAACTATTATTTTATATTTCTTCATTTTTTTAATATTTCCTGCATATATTAGCCGTTTTTAAATTATTTTTCAAATACCAATTTTTGATATGATCATCATCTTATATTTATCATTTTTTTACAAATAATATATTTAGTAAATAATAAATGATTTTTGGAGGTGCAATATGAAAAAAAGTTTAGTAGTACTATTGGCTCTTTCTTTATTATTAGTTTCATGTACTGAGCCAGAGGAAAAACCACAACAACCACAACAGAAACAGCAACAACAATTGGAAACCGATGAGTCTTATATTTTTGACACCGCAGATGTTCAAAATTGTAGAATTACAGCTGACAAAACCCCAGTTAAATCAGGTAAAGGTAATAATTTTAGTACCATAGCCTACCTAAAGAAAAATGATGTAGTTAAAGTTTTAGACGAGCAGGATAACTGGTACATTATTCTTCTTGATAATAACCAAGTTGGCGCATTACCTACTAATCAAGCAACACCTGTAGTTAGAGAGAATCAAACATCGGGGAATGAACCTAATGGTGAAACAAATGATAGACCAAATACCAATGTTAAACCTAGAGAACAGCAAAATGAAAATCAAGATACCCAAAATAAAACTGAACCTAATAACGAACCAAATAATATAGCTAGAAATAATACAACTACAAACTTGGCATCCAATGAGCAACAAATGGTTAATTTGGTTAATGCTGAGAGAAAGAAAAACAATCTACCTCCTTTAACAGTGGATCCAGAAGTCACAAGGGTAGCTAGAATAAAATCTCAAGATATGGTAGACAATAATTATTTTAGCCATAATTCTCCTAATTATGGTAGTCCCTTCGAAATGATGGATGATTTTGATATTGAATATTTACATGCTGGAGAAAATTTAGCAGGTAATTCAACTGTTCAAAGGGCCCATAATGCATTAATGAACTCCAGTGGCCACAGAAAGAATATTCTTAGTCCAAATTTCACCCATATAGGTATAGGAATTAAACCAAGTGAAAAGTATGGATATATATTTACGCAAATGTTTATAAGTAAACCACAATAAAAAATCGGCTATATAGCCGATTTTTTATTGTTAATAAATATTTATTTTTCCTCTATTATCATAGCATAACTTCCTATTTCATAATATCTTTGTATAAGAGTATCTTCATCATAAATAACATGGCCTCTTAACGGGTCCATAGCATAAATTTTATCATCTACGTACCCTTTAATTACAACAGTATGCAAGTTTGTAGGCGCTTTAAAATATTCTTTACTACCACTGAGATACCATGAATAGTTAAACTTCCCTTTCTGCATATCAATAGTTACCCAAATAATTATCGGTATACCCCTATTAATATAGTTTCTTAACTCTTCTTTACTCGAGTTACTAATATTAATAGCTTTTTTATCCTGTGAAATATCATTAAAATAACGATTAGCTGCATCTATAATTGGAGACGGAAAGGAAAACCATCCGTTGGCATCACTGGGATCTCCAACAAAAGCCTTATGGGGATTAGGTCCATAAAGTTTTCCATCTTTATGATAAAAGTACTTTTTATCTAAATATTTATCTGCCATCTCTACTTTTTCTACTTCGTAATTATAATAATTTAATAGAGCCGTTAATGACGTTATCTCACATCCATTTGGCAATTGGGGATTTTGCAGAATTGTTTCAACTGGCATATATACCTTTTTTATATTTAAACTTCCATCTTCTAGCCTTTCATAATCCTTTATATAATCAAATACTTTATTTTCAAATATAACGTCATTATTATTACTTTTAATTTCAATAATATGCTCCTCTTCACTGGTTTGATAATATTCAGGGCTTCTTACTTGTTTTATCTTATACTTTTTATAATAACTTAATGGAGCTGAAGTTGCCTTTCCATTATTATTGGTTATCAGCTTATCTACTACAGTATTTGATTTAATTTCTATAATGGAGTATTCAGACCCTTTAATAGGAACTTTTGTTTTAAAATCAATATTTTCAATAGTTATAGTGCCCTTTTTATTAATATCATTTATCTCTTCAAAGTGATAGCCAACTATAAAAATCTCTATAAACAATATAATAACTAATATTAATAAAGTTTTCTTTAACTTCCTCTCCATTTTAGTTTCCTCCATATCAATATTTAACTATATTTTAGCAACTATATAGCCCTTTAGTTATATACTATTTATAAAGCCCTTATATAATACCATATTATTATAAAACCTAATATTTAGATTTATTATAATTCTATAAAAAACTTCTTGTACCATATAAGAAATACATATACTGTCCATACACGTCTGGCATTATCACTTTCTTTTCTATAGTGAGCATCTAAAATTTCAATAAGGTCTCCTTTATTGAAAAATTTACCTGCTATATCAGATTGGAACATGTCCTTAACTATGTTATAGTATTTTTCATCCCTTAGCCAGTGTCTTATAGGTACTGGAAAACCTAGTTTTTTCCTTTTTGCCCATTCATCCGGTAGTACCTCATTGGCCGCTACCCTTAAAGCATATTTAGTCTTTTCACTATCAACAAGTAGCTCACTAGGAATTTCCGATGCAAGCTTCTGCACTTCCTTATCTAGAAAAGGTACCCTTAGTTCTAAAGAATGGGCCATACTCATTTTATCTGCTTTAAGAAGTATATCCCTTGGCATCCAAAGATGTAGGTCTAAATATTGCATTTTACTTAAATCATCTTCACTATTTATATTTTTATATATTTTCTTAGTTATCTCTTGTGCAGATGGACCATATTTATATTCATCATTTAAGACTTTTAAAGCCTCATCTTCTTCAAATACTATGGCATGTCCAATAAAATGCTCTTCTATAGTTTGTCCACCTCTAACTAAAAAGTCAGTTATCTTATTCTTTGGTAAAGCCTTAGATAATGATGACATCCCTTTACGTAAAAAGTGGGGCAGTTTTTGATATTTAGTCATTTTTCTTGAGGTTTGATACCATAAATATCCTCCAAAAATTTCATCTGCTCCCTCTCCCGATAATACAACCGTAACATGTTCACTTGCTAATTTAGATAAGAAATATAGGGGAACCACAGAAGGATTAGATTGGGGCTCATCCATAAAATACTGTATTGTTGATAGATTTTCAAAACACTCCTCAGCTGTAACCATTGTTTTATGATTTTCAATTTTTAAAATATCAGATAATTCTTTTGCTAGATTTGTTTCATCAAACATAGCCTCATAATCATTGAATCCTACGGAAAATGTATTATCCGGCTTTAGTAAAGAGGCAATATAGCTGGAATCTATTCCCCCCGATAAAAAAGACCCTACCTTTACATCACTAATCTTATGATATTTAACTGATTCCTCCATACTTTGTTTTATTTTATCAACATAATAATTCAAATTATCATCTGTCTTATCAAAGTTTGGTTTCCAATAGGGTTTAGTTTCTATATTCCCATTTTTATAAATCATATAATGTCCCGGTTTCAGCCTATATACCCCTTTAAAAAAAGTTTCATCAAGAACTGAATATTGAAAAGTTAAATAGGGCTTTAATGCTTCATTATTAAATTCCTTTATATAAGAAGGATGTTTTAAAAAGGATTTAATTTCTGAACCGAAAATAAAAGAACCATCCCTAGTATTTTGTGTATAGTATAGGGGCTTAATGCCAAAAAAGTCCCTTGCCATAAATAACTCTTCATTATTTCTATCCCATATGGCAAAACTAAACATCCCCCTAACCTTTTTTAATAAATCTACTCCATACTCTTCATAAGAATGGATTAATACTTCACTATCGGTATCACTTTTGAATATATGACCCTTGTTCTCTAGTTCTATCTTTAGTTCTTTATAGTTATATATCTCACCATTAAATACTAATATACAACTACTATCTTCATTATGAATCGGTTGGCTCCCATCCTCTGACATATCTATTATCTTAAGACGTCTAAATCCCAACGATATATTACCATCATTATATATTCCAGAACTATCTGGTCCTCTATGAATTATAGTATCCATCATATTATTAATTATATTTTTTTTATCTATAGGCAAATTACTACCCGTAAAACCAACAAAACCACACATATTTACCACCCCTTAACAATTTTCATGTATATCAATAAAAAAACTAAATCTATTCTACAAAATACAAATCAAACCTTTTATTGTAAATATAACTCAGGTTTTTCCCTATTAGAATATCGAAATTATACCACCTAAATCCTCAAATTTCAAGGATTTATATATTAATATTTATGAGCTTAATACTTTTTTAGTAGAAACAAAGGCGCCATCGGCACTTTTTTGTCCAGTGCAGGGTGCGAAGAGCAGGGTAGTTGGTAAGACCATGAATGTATACAAGAATTTACCACTTTATTATGGCCACTAATTTTTTCTAAAAACACAGGTGTTTTTATCTCCTATATAAACTATTTTCATATCAAAGATATTGCCTAATATTTTTAAAGTTTTAGGAGTATAAAAGGATATATGGGTTGGATCCCTTCTATACCACCATTTTTTAAAATCCTCTTCATCATTTGTATGAAATAATGTCATTATTGATAATATTCCCTCTCTATTTAAATGTTCCTTTAACATTTTAAAGGTTTTCCTAGGCTCTGATAAATGTTCAAATACTTCTGTGGATGTTATTAAGTCGTACTTTTTATTTTCAAATACTTTCTCCGGTTGAAAGTAAAAGTCATAAATATCCACATCAAAACCTTCACTCTTTAACAACTCTTTCAATACTGGTCCAGGGCCACAACCAAAATCTAAGGCCTTTTTTATATTATCCTTCCAAGGTAAAACTGCTCTATTTAAAAAGTCTTTAAACATATTAACGTATCCTTCATTGTCCAATGTATTTTCGTGTTGATTATATTGTTTTACCTCTCTTTTTTTAGACACCATGTGATCTTCATCAATAAATATAAATTCACATTCTGTACAGCTATAATATTTATTATCAAATTTTTCATCATAGATTATATCGACTTTATTATTACATATCTTACAACTTATTTTATCCATAAAAATTTCCTTTCTTATAAGCTTTATGTTATTTTTTACTTTTTATATATCATTTTAACATGGGGTATCCCGTCTTCTAAATAACCTTCCGATACTACTTTGAACCCTATATCTGTATAAAATTTAATAAGATATTGTTGAGCCGAAATAGTTATACTATCCTCCCTAAGATCATTTTCAATAAACTTAATGGCTCTTTTCATTAATTCTTTAGCTATTCCCCTCTTTCTATACTCTTTCTTTACCAAGACTCTGCCTATTGAAGTATTTTTATATGACACTCCTGGGGACAATATTCTTAAATATGATATTATCTCATTATTATTTGTAAGATATAAGTGATATGCTTTTTTATCTTTATCATCACACTCTGGATATGGACAATCCTGTTCCACAACAAAAACATTTGTCCTCTCTTTTATAATATTATATAACTCTTCTAAGTCTAGTTCATTAAACTCTTTTATATGCCACTTCATATTCATCTATCCTTCCTGTTTATTATATATTAATTATAGCATTTGCTTTTATGTTATTCAAAATAGTAAAATATATTTAAGGATATGATTAAGTGAATATATACAATTCAATATACAAAAGAAAATCTATAAGGAAATATACTAATAAAAGTTTAAAAGTAGAAGATTTTAACCATATAGAGTAGGAGGTAGATAATTAATTTATCTACCGGCCTCTCACACCACCGTACGTACCGTTCGGTATACGGCGGTTCACTAAGACAATCTGAATTTTTCATACTGTGAAGATAAACTTGTAAAGC
>NZ_JBAKFX010000027.1:0-51016 GCF_037577855.1 Dethiothermospora halolimnae
TAATAAATAATGGCTGACACCATGGTGTCAGCCATTATTTATTTTTTATATATTCTTAAAAAACTAACTCTTTTACTCCACTATCCAAGTATTTAATGGTGCTTTTCTTTTCTGACTTTTTTCTTCATTTGATATTCCCCATTCATAATCATACAAAGCACCCTCCCATTCACCATACATTGGATTTGGAAGAACTATAAATTTAGTTCCAAATTTATCTTTATTAGTATCTGTTACTTCAAATCTATCTTCTATATTTTTATCTCCAAAGGCACTATCAAAATCATTTAAGTTATCTCCCATAAGTAAAACAATTCTATGATTTTCATCTACAATTTCCCTTCTTGGTCCTTTATCAGAGGTTTCTTCTCTAAGTAATATATTTTCTTCTTTAACTTGTGGGAACCCTAGTTTTTCTAAATTTTCCATTGTTCCTTCTAATAAATGTATTTTTCTATTGGATACATAAAATACATCTCCACCATTTTCTACAACATAATTTAAAAATTCTATAGATCCAGGTAATGCTGTACCTTCAGCAGAATTTATCCAATCATCCCACCCGGTTGGATAGGCATAGTCACTACCTATTAGTCCTGCCTCATAGGGACTATTATCAAGAACAGTTTCATCAACATCAACTATCACAGCTCTTTTTTCGTCTGAATCATTATTATTTAAATCCATATCATACACCATCTTTGCAAGATTAAAAGCCTGATAGGATAAAGCTCTCATTTCTGCAGAGTTTTGATACCAAGTTGTTGCCATAACTAACTGTTCATTTAAATCTTTAATTGAATATTCATCATTATCCTCTGGCTTGTTTTCATCAGTTTCATTATCATTCTCATCTGCACCATCGGGATTAGCTCCATTTTCAGTTGTATCTTCCGGTGTATCTTCTTCTGTACATCCTACAGATATGGAAAATATTAATAAAACAATCAATAAATAAGCTAGATACCTTCTTAATTTAAATCTTTTCATAGTTAATCCTCCCAATTAATATTATTTTTTATTAAAATATCTTAAGTAAGTATTTTTATTATTGTTTGCAACTTTATTAAAAAATATCACTTAGTTGGAGGATTGCAAGTCTACCGATAACTAATAGCATTAAAAAAGAGGTTGATTTAAATCAACCTCTTTTTTAATGCTATTTTGTTATAGTAGTACCGCTTTGTCCCTTTAAAGCTTCCCCTGCTTTTTCTAAAGAAGCTATTACAGCCTTTCTACCTTCTTTAGAACTAGCAAATTTCATTGCAGCCTTTACCTTTGGAAGCATACTTCCCGGTGCAAAATGTCCTTCTTCTATATATTTTTCTGCTTCTTCTAATGTTATTGAATCTAAATCTTTTTGATTTGGTTTACCAAAGTTTATAGATACCTTATCAACAGCAGTAAGAACTACAAAGAAATCAGCATCCAATATTTCAGCTATCTTCTCACTGGCAAAATCTTTATCTATAACCGCTGGAACTCCTTTTAGGCTATTTCCCTCTTCTACTACTGGAATACCTCCTCCTCCAACAGTTATAACTATATGTCCATTATCAACTAATGTTTTTACAGTTTGTTTTTCTGCAACATCTACAGGAATTGGTGAAGGTACAACTCTTCTAAATCCTCTACCGGAGTCTTCTACCATGTCATATCCCTTTTCTTTCTTTAACTTTTCAGCTTCTTCTTCACTATAGAAGGCTCCTATTGGTTTTGTTGGATTTACAAAGGCTTGGTCATCTTTATCAACAATAACCTGAGTTACCACAGTTGCAACTGGCTTATTTACTCCTCTATTTAATAACTCTTCCCTTATGGCATTTTGTAGATGATATCCTATATAACCTTGACTCATTGCTCCACATTCTGGGAATGGCATCTCTGGAGTACCGGCTTCACTTTTTGAAGCTGTTTCCATGGCTAAGTTTATCATACCAACCTGTGGACCATTACCATGGGCTATAATAACTTCATTTCCCTCTTCTATTAAATTAACAATAGGCTTAGCTGTATTTTTTACTAAACTTAACTGTTCCTCTGGTGTTTTACCTAAAGCATTACCACCTAAAGCTACAACAACCTTACTCATTTTACATTCCTCCTAAGATAAATATTGAAAATAGATTTAAGGTTACGAAGGATAAGATTATATGTTTTATGTAACTTTTCATATTTATATCCCTTCGTAACCTTAAAGTTTTAGATTTCCGTTTATATACAGTGTATTATACACTTTAAAGTTCACTTTTTATTATCTATTATATTGGACTCCAATATACAAATTTTATAACTTAAAAATATTTTTTATTATTTTCCTAATGTAGCCACCATAACTGCTTTTATAGTATGCATTCTATTTTCAGCTTCATCAAATACTACTGAATGTTTACTTTCAAATACTTCATCAGTTACTTCCATTGAATCTAAGCCAAACTTCTCTTTTATTTCTTTTCCTATTATAGTGTTTGTATCATGGAATGCTGGTAGACAATGCATAAATATTACTTCATCATCGGCCATATTTATCATATCCATATTAACCTGATATGGCTTTAACATATTAATTCTTTTCTCCCATACTTCATCTGGCTCTCCCATTGATACCCAAACATCAGTATATATTGCATCTACACCTTTGATTCCTTCTTCTATTGATTCTGTAAGTGTTATCTTAGCTCCTGTTTCTTTAGCTATTTCTCTTGCTTCATTTACTAAATCTTCCTCTGGGAATAACTCTTTTGGAGCTACTATTCTAAAGTCTAAGCCCATTTTTGCAGAACCTATCATTAAAGAGTTACCCATATTATTTCTTCCATCTCCAACATATGCAAACTTAATTCCTTTTAAATGTCCTTTATGCTCTTGGATAGTTAAGAAGTCTGCTAATATTTGAGTCGGATGGAACTGGTCAGTTAATCCATTCCATACTGGAACCCCTGAATGTTCAGCTAAGGCTTCAACTGTTTCTTGAGAGAATCCTCTATACTCTATACCATCATACATTCTTCCAAGTACTCTAGCTGTATCAGCTGCTGATTCTTTTTTACCCATTTGAGAACCAGTTGGTCCTAAGTAAGTAACATGAGCCCCTTGATCTAAAGCTCCAACTTCAAATGCGCATCTTGTTCTTGTTGATGCCTTTTCAAATATTAAAGCTATGTTTTTACCTTCCATTGTTGGTTGCTCTGTACCTGAATACTTAGCTCTTTTTAAATCTCTAGCTAAGTCTAGTAAGTAATTTATTTCCTTTACTGAATAGTCCTTAAGTGTTAATAAACTTCTTCCTTTAATATTAAATCCCATTTTCACTACCTCCTAATATATGTTGTTTTTATTTTAGAACATAATTTATGATATTATGTTTTTTATGTTAATTAATTTTTACTTCGTATATCTAAGTTGATGGATTGCGAATCCATCAACAACAATAGACTTTTGTCACTAAAAAATTTATAATCTATTAACAACTATAATCTATTAACAACTATAATCTATTAACAACTATAATCTTGTTATTGACAACAATAATATCGTTGTTGGAGGATTCGTAATCCCCCAACATTTTATAATAAATTCAACTTATTTCTTTAAACTCTCTCTTACAAGGGGCATACTCATACATCTTGGTCCTCCACGACCCCTTGATAATTCTGAACTTGGCATAATGTGTGTCTTAATCCCATGTTCTTGTAATAATTTATTTGAAACATGGTTTCTTGAATAAACAATCACTTCTCCCGGGGCAATAGCAAGTGTATTTGATCCATCATTCCACTGTTCTCTAGCTGCATCTATTGAATCTCCACCGGCACATCTTATTAGTGTAACATTTTCCACTTCTAGATATTTCTTTAATATTTCTTCCAGTGTCGCCTCTTCTTTTTTAATATCTAATTGACCATTATCTCCTTTAGTTATGGAGAATACCGTCAATGGACCTTCTATCTCTGGGTGGATTGTAAACTTATCATAATCGACCATTGTAAATACTGTATCTAAATGCATAAATGCCCTCTTCTTTGGTATATCAAATGCTAGTATTGTTTCGAAGGTTTGTCCATCTGCAAATATTTTTTCAGCAAACTTCTCTACTGAAGCTGCATCTGTTCTCTCTGATATACCTATTGCAACAACTTTGTCGTTAAGGATTAATTCATCTCCACCCTCCATTGAAGTTGTTTCATCCCTATTAAACCAAATTGGAACATCTGCATCCTTAAACCTTGGATGATATTCAAATATATACTTAGCAAATATTGTTTCCCTATTCCTAGTCTCAGTTCTCATATGATTTAATGTGATTCCTGTTCCTATAGTAGCAAATGGATCCCTAGTAAAGTATAAGTTAGGCATTGGGTCTAATACAAATGGATAGTCCCTTGACACCATATCAGCTAAATTTTTCGCTGTATAGTTTTCAAGATCATTTTTTCTTACTCCCGCCATCATCGTATCTACTAGCTCTTTATTATCCATTTTTTCAAAGTATTTTTTTACAGCTTCCCTAGTACCTTGTCCTGTCACATTGCCCTCATCTAGGAATTGCTCTATAAACTTTTCTCTTACTTCCTTATCGGCTATTGCCTCAGCCGCAAGCTCTTCTAGATATAATACTTCTACACCGTTATCCTTAAGTATTTTAGCAAAAGCATCATGTTCTTGTCTTGCTATTTTTAAATATGGAATATCGTCAAACAACAGTCTCTCCATTAAGTCTGGAGTCAGGTTTTCAACTTCTTTTCCTGGTCTGTGAAGCAAAACCGTTTTCAATTTACCAATTTCACTGGTTACATTAAGAACATTGTTTTTTGACAAAGTTCTCCCTCCTTATTTTATACATCAATTATACATATATTTAAAGTAATCATTTTTCATCCATCAACCTTATACTATTGATTTTAACTTATTTGTGCCCAATTGTCAAACATGGTCTAAAGTTTATTTATTCACCTCATGTATATTTATTCATTGTTTTACTTCCTAAAAACCCCTTAGATATTTCCTATATCAGTAAACATCTACTCCAAGAAAACCTTTTCCCTGATAATTACCCATACTTTTATAGCAAAATATATATTTATCCAAACAAAAAAATAAAAAAATATATCTTGATATATTTTTTTATTTTAGTCTATCTTTCTAATACTTATATACCCTAGTATTACCTAAATAAATTATTTATAAAGTAAATTTATATCTTGCACATGTTCTAGGGTTTATAGGAGCATCATCTATAACATCATATTTTTCTTTTATTTTTTAAATCATTTACTTTACATACCCTTCATACCCAAGCAAGGGAATCCATACTTCCCAAACCACGTAAAGACTTCATATGTTGATTAGTATATACACTAAACCATAAAAGGTAGAAACATTTTTGTTTTTTTTCTATATCGAATATACTCTTCGCCAAATTCTTTAATCATATCCTCTTCTTCTTTCTTTGCCAATTTGTAATATGTATATATTATAATAGGGAAAAATAATAACATAAATAAATTGGCCCAATCAAATATCATCCCTATAGTTAACAGAATAAATCCTGTATATTGGGGATGTCTAATATGTCTATAAACTCCTGTTTTAACAACACGACCTTCCCCCTTTTCCCTTGACCAATATTTATGATAGATGTTATACCATCCATTTGAAATTAATAGTATAGCAATAATAGAAAGCCCAATATTTATATACATACCCCAATATCCAATGTGTTGATTTAATGTGTGTCCCCAAAGTATACCATCTGGTAGTTTTTTCCCTATAATCCCAGAGATTAAATACATACTAAAAGGTATGCCATGCATTTCTATAGCAAAGGCCAATACAAATGCCAAATATGCTGTAGCTGGTTTTCTATTGGCTTTCTTATAAAAGGGTACAAAAAGTAGTGCTATTGAATAAATTATTACAAAAAATATAACTCCTCCCCACTGATTAAAATGTCCATATAATGTTTCTTGCATATTAACCCTCCTCTAATATTTTTCTAATTTTATTATAATTTTTTTCATAATAAAAAACCCCTAACTAAAGTTGTGTTTTTAGTTAGGGGTTTTTAGATTAAAATATTTTAAATAATTAGACTAAGTTTAGCTCCTTAGCTTTACTGATTGCATCAAATCTCTTACTCACTGATAGCTTACCAAATATATTGTTAACATGCCATTTAGTAGTTCCAATACTTATAAACAAGGCATCTGATATTTCTTTATTGGTTTTTCCTTTAGATACTAATCGGAGAACCTCTAATTCCCTATTGGTTAATTTCTCTATCATATTATCTTGAGAAGGGGTAGATACATTCTTCCCTTTATTGTCTTTAAATAGCTTTTTAGATAGAGATTTATCCAAATCTTTAACATAACTTAAACAACTTAAATCCCTATTAATAAATTGAGAAAACATTCCATATTCTAAATAAATATCACAGGCATTTTTTAAATGGGCCTTACATATATCTATTTTCTTATCATTATAAAATAGTTCAGCTAAATATAGACTAATCCCTTGAATCTCAGGAGTATGTCCTATAAATTGTAACTCTTCTAATTTGTCAATTAAAATATCCTTTGTTATTACTTCGCTATATTTATTTAATTTAAGTTCAATTAATGCTTCTAATATAAATGTAGGTATTGACTTAGGACTTAACTGATATGCCAGTTCTAATTCTTCTACCCATTCATTTTTAAGTTTTTCATTAAAGTGTATAGCACATTTTACCTTCATTGCTCTAATTATATAATTAATTTGTGGATGATTAAGATTTTCAAAAATTGATTGTAATGTTTCTACTATCTTCTCAGCATTTTTTCTATCATTTTTCTTTATATAGCAATTAAATAAATACATTTCCATAAGACCGTGCATATGAACCAATTTCATATTAACAATGGCCACTCTAGCCTCGTCTAAAGCTTTTATAGCAAGATTTATTTTATTCATCTCATAATAACACATACCCATTGGGAGTTTTATGATATTCATAAAAGGATCCATTTCTAAATTTTTAGAGCTGTTATTTAATAGTATCTGTTGACATCTTTTTATAACATCTTCACACTCTCCTAGGGCATATAAATTTAGACATTGACTTACAAAACAATTAACAGCTAAAAAATTACTGTGTAATCTTCTAAAAATTTCATATCCTCTCTCAAAATATTTTGCTCCCTGTCTATATTTTTTTACATTAGTTAACTTTCTTCCATAGGTCATATATGCATTTCCTGCAATAATACTTTCATAATCCTTTGGTAATATATCTACGGCCAATTTAGCGTATTTCAAACTTTCCCCTTGGGACGCAACAGAGATAGCCATTGACTTTAGTGCATAAAAAGTAGATTTTTCATCTATTGTTTTTAACTGTGATTCATTTATACCAGTAAAAATCTCAGTTACTTTTTTGTTATTTCCACATATAAAACATAACCACCCCAACAATAGTTTAGAAAATACAGTATTATAGTATTGGTCTGGTATTTTAAGTGCTATATTATACATTTCATTTAACCTTGGAGATGAAAATGCTATATGAAAATCCTTTGTGAAGTAATCCACTGCTCTTTTATATGAGCCAGTCTCAACAAACTCTTTAAAATTATCTATCCACTTACTTTTTTTCATCTTCATAATTAACCCCCACAATTTCATTAATATAAAGTGTTTCTTTTATATTCAATAGATCGTTAATTTATTAATAATTTTATCCTATATAGTATTATATATTATTATATTATATAGATGACTTTTTTCAAATTCCTTTAGTTTTAACTAGAATATTTGAAAAAGGACCTGTTAAAACAGATCCTTTATATTTAATATTTAAATTTAGATATACTTTCTTGGGTTTCTTCAGCCATTTTCCCTAAGGCTTCACTGGCATTTGCTATCTCTTCCATTGATGCTGTTTGTTCCTCTACTGCGGCTGAGGCTTCTTCAGTTCCAGCTGCATTTTCCTCTGATATAGCTGAAAGACTTTCTATAATACTAATTATTTCATCTTTTTTATCTTTCATATCTTGTCCTGACTGATTGATATTTTTTATAACATTCTTCATCTTTTCAATTGCACCATCTATTCCTTCAAATTTTTCCCTTGTCATATGAACACTTTCTGTTTGAGACTTAACTACACTTCCAACTCCCTCTATAGTTTCCACTGCATGTTCTGTTTTATCTGTTAAACTCCAAACAACATTGGCTATCTCATCTGTAAACTCACTGGACTGTTCTGCTAATTTCCTTATTTCTTCTGCCACTACTGCAAACCCTTTACCTGATTCCCCTGCTCTAGCTGCTTCTATAGCTGCATTTAAAGCTAATAAATTTGTTTGTTCTGATATATTTCTAATCATATCACTGGCACTCTCTATTTTTTGTGTGCTATCATTTATATCTACAATAATTTCTTTAACTTCTTTAGATGATTTAATATTAGTTTCTGTATTTTCTACTAGTTCTTTTAAAATATCAAATCCTTCCTCTTTTAATCTGGTTACTTCTTTAGTAGAGGCATTTAAATCCTTTACATTTTTTTGGTCTTTCTCTATTAATCTATTTAATACATTAATATTTACAACTCCCTCTTCAGTATGATTCGCCTGTTCACTGGCCCCCGTTGCTATCTCTTCAATAGTTCTAGCTATCTCCTGTGATGTAGTTGATGACTGTTGACTAGTTGCTGTTAATTCCTCCGAAGCAGCCGCCACCTGCTGAGATGTATCTGATACAGTTCTAATCAAAGAAATAAAATTTTCCTGCATATTTGCTAAAGCCCTAGTTATAATTCCTATTTCATCCTTCCTTTTTAAATATTTTATAGCTTTACTCTTTTTATCTAAGGTTAAATCATAATCAGATAGCCTTTTAATAATTTCAGATAAATCAATTATAGGATTAGCTATTCTTTTTGCTATTATATAGACCACTATAAGTGCTATTATTATTCCTATTATAGTTATAAATGCTAAAGTGTTTCTTAAATCATTTAAATGGCCACTCATTAAATTATCAGATTCCTCTTTAGATACTCCAACAAATAATATTCCTATCGTATCTCCTGTTTTATTATATATAGGTTTATATGCAGTTAAATAGGGTCTCTCTAAAATCATGGCCTGCCCTACATATTGTTCTCCCCTTGCCATATAACTATAGGCTTCACTATCTTTCCCTAAATACGTACCTATTGCTCTTTTTCCATTTTCATCCTTAATATTCGTAGTTATCCGTCTAAAATCATCACCATCTTTAACAAATATAGTAGCCACATCTCCCATATCATTTAGGATGTCATCAACCATATTATTTCGTCCTTCTATGTTATTTCCCCTTTCATCTAAAAGTATTCCGTGATTATACTTTATTTCTCCAAAATATTTATCTAAATATACAGATGCTGCCGAAATATCTCCAGTTAATTTTGCCATTAAATTGTTATTTCCTATTTCTTTCATTCCCTTTGTTCCTTCTTGATATCCTAAAATACTAATAGCTGAAGTAATTAAAAGGATTAGAATACAAAAGTAAACAATAAGTTTGCTCTTTATGCTTTTTATCATAATTTTCCCTCCTTTAAGCTTATAAAAACTATTTATTATTATTAAGATCCAAATATAAATAAACACCTACATATATTCGTTTATTTATTATTACTTCGATATAGTATTTGAAATTACCTTTTTTTTCGACATTTTTATTTATTTTCTTCTACCTTAAAAAATAAAGCCTAAGTATGATAACTTCATCATACCTAGGCTTTATTTTCTCTGTATTAATAAAACTTAAGACTCTTCTATGTTTTCTTCTAAACCACCACAATCAGCTTCACATTCTAATCTTCCCACTGGATTTGTGCCAACATAATGGGCTATTGCATTAGCCTTTAGGTTTAATGGATTACATATGTCCCCAGGAATTATAAAACAAAATTCTTTCCTTACAGTGCCACAACTTCCACTGAATTTTCCAGTAAATATTATATCACTTTTTTGGGCATAAATTATATCGAATATATCTGGATCAGTTAATACAACACCTATTCCCAGAAATCTATTTTCACATACATTTCTTATTGTTACCATAACTCTAATTAGTGTACTTTGACAATTTAGTCTATTTATAGTTAAGTTAGTTCTTGAAAAGTCAACACATGGGTCTAAATTTATCGATTTAGATTCTTCACAACAACAATCATCAATAAGTATTGACTGAGTACTTATTTCTTTTTTATCCCTTGTTAATAATATATTTTCTTTCAAATCCTCTTTTTCTTTATTTTCCTTATTTTTAGAAACATATTTTCTACTATTTTTAAAAACTTTTTTACCTATTACAACATCATTACTATTTTCAGTCATCATATCACCCCTATTTTATATTCACTATATATTATGAATATCGTTTTAAGTATGATATGATTTTTTAAGTAATTAACAAATTTTTCAACTTTCCTTTTTCGCTACTATATGTATTCCTTCATCTTTTTTCCATTCTGCGAAAAATACATCTTCTACTTTTTCCAGTCCCCACATATGAATTTGATTCTTCAACCATTCTTCATCAAATCCAATAGCTTCTAAATTATTACATATAATCTCTCCATCTAATATCAAACTTATGGGTAGATAAACTGGTCTTTGGGACAGTTTCAAATCTTGAGTGACGGGTGTACTATACTTTGATTTTTTAAGAACACTAATAGAGCCACTTGTTTCCAATATGGCATATTCTACTTCTCTTATGGAAAAAACATCTTTTTCCCTTAGTAGGCTTAATAACTCGTTTATATCTAGCTTTTCCCTCTTAATTACATCATAGTCTATTTGTCCATTTCGAATAATAATAGCTGGATCCCCTTCTAAAATCTTTCTTGAACGCCTAATCTTTTGAGTAACTTTTTCTATAATAAACATTAAACATCCCCATATAAATATGGCATATAATATATAAGTTAGACCGATATCATTATCATATATTGCATTTCCTAATAGTTCCCCAAGCACCAATGCAGATATAAAGTCAAAGGGAGTTATTTGATTTATTTGAGTTCTTCTTAAAAATTTAGTTATTATAAACAATCCGAAAAAACCTATTATTAATTCTATTGTTAGATCAAAAAATTTTGATTCTGGCATAATCTCATCCTCTAATATTAGTTGGTACTTTAACTTTATAGTTATAAATTATCATTCCCATTATATAATAATGATATAAGATATTTATATAAAATGATATAATGAGGGTTTCTTTGGTGCTTCTTTATTCATTGCATATAGCAGGGATTTCCAAATCTCATAAATGTATATAAGGCTTCTTGTAGAAGACCTGTTATGCCAAAGACTGTATTTTCAATAGGCTGTGGGATTACGAATCCCCCAGCAACAAGAGAAGTTACGAAGTTCCGAGCAACAAGAGAAGTTACCAATTCTCTGGCAACTAAATTTTATTACTGTTATATATTATATGGCTTTAAAGTCATCCTTAATATATTCAGTACCTACATAAAAAATATATGGTTCTTACTCTAGAAAAGAAAAAGCCCTTATCAAAATGATAAAGAACTTTTATTAATAAATATTATATTTTTAATCATAACTTATATCTTTTTGATATTGGTTTAAAAGCTTGTCCAATTCTTGACTTTTTAATATTACTTTTTCATTTATTAACTGATCTTCCTCAATTATCATTCTGTACATCTCTTCCCTTAGCCTTTCAATTTGTTCCTTATTATTTTTTATCATAAAAACTCTCTCCCCTTCAATAACTCCATTAACAAATTCGATAACTTATAACAATTAATACCCTTGTTTTCAATTTTAAAACTTTTATGTAAAAAATAGTATGTTTCTGCTGTTACAAAGTTAATTGAAATGATGAGACTAAACATAAAGCAAAAAACAATTAATATCATTTATATAAATTCATTTTAAGTATTGGATATAGTATCTATAACAGATAATACTTTTTCTTTATTAAATGGTTTAACAATAAAACTTCTGGCTCCATTAAGGACACATTCTTTTACATAAACTTCCTGTCCCAATGCAGAAATCATTATAGCTTTTGCTTTTGGATCATATTCAATTATCTTTTTTAATGCTTCCTTTCCATCCATTTCAGGCATAGTTATATCTAATGTTACTATATCTGGTTTATATTCTTTATACATTGACACTGCTTCTTTTCCATTGGAAGCCTCCGCAACCACATCATGTCCATCGCTTACTAATATTCTTTTAATTGCAGTTCTCATAAACATAGCATCATCCACTACTAAAATCTTCATACTCTAACCCCACTTTTAATTTATTATAGTAATATTTTTAATTGTATTTACATATTATAATTATTTTATAAATTTCATACTATGCATTACGCATATAAATCCATTAATCTCCCCATATTCTACCTACTCCATCTATACAATAAACTGGAGATATCTGATAAAGGAACTTGTTTTTCTACAGCTCCTATTTCATAAGCAACCCTAGGCATACCATATATAGTACTGGTTTTTTCATCTTGTCCAATGGTTTTCGCTCCCCTCTTTCTCATCTGAAGAAGTCCCTTTGCTCCATCTCCTCCCATTCCTGTTAATATAACTCCTATTGTATTTCCTCCAACTTTATCTGCAACTGAATTAAATAAAATATCTACAGAGGGTCTATGTCCATTGCACTTTATATCCTCACTGCAAACCACTTTATATTGGCTACCATACTTTCTAACTACCATTTGATATCCCCCTGGAGCAATCAGTACCCTACCTGGCAAAATAATATCCCCATCTACTGCTTCTTTTACTTCCAATCTACTTAACTTATTTAGACGTTCCCCATACATTTTCGTAAACCCCTTAGGCATATGTTGTACTAATACCATTCCTGGCATATCACTGGGTAATTGTGTTATTATTTCAGATAAAGCTGTCGTACCTCCAGTTGAAGCTCCCATTGCTATCATAGTTATTTTTTCTTTTTCTAATTTTTTTTCTTTAGTTGTAACTGGCTTCTGTTTTGTTTTACTTATTTTAGGTTTTGCGTCCAATGCCGCTTTAATCTTTAGTATTAAATCATCTATAAATAGCTCTCCACTATTATTTGTTCTATTTGGTTTAGCTACAAAGTCCACCGCCCCTGCATCTAGAGCATCAAATACCTTATCATTCATGCTACTTAGCATAATAACAGGCATTGGGTATTGGGGTATCAACCTTCTTAAAAATTCAATACCGTCCATTTTAGGCATTTCCACATCTAAGGTCATCACGTCAGGTCTATATTTAATAATTTTATCCCTAGCATCATAGGGATCAGAAGCCGTATCCACAACTTCCAACTCAGAACTTTTAGATAAACCATTTTTTAACATCTTTCTAAAGAATACAGAATCGTCCACTATAAGGACTTTAATCTTCCTTCCCATTATATCCCTCCCTATTCCTTTCTATATACTCCCGGCATTATATATTTGTAGGGAGAACCACTATAGTTCAGTGATTCTGCTTGTCCTATAAATAAATAACCCCTTTTATGTGTATTATCAAATAGTTTCCTTACAAGTTTTTTTCTTGTGTCTATATCGAAATAAATCATAACATTTCTACAAAATATTATATGAAATTTTCTTTTAAAAGGATATACCGTCCTCATTATATTGAACTTTCTAAATATTATTTCCTTTTTTATTTCTTCCTTTACCTGACTATTTTTTTCACTTATTCTTTTAAAGTACTTTCTCTTCCAACTATCTGGTATTAGTTCAAGCTTTTCATTTTTGTATATTCCACCTTTAGCTATCGATAGTGCTTTTGAAGATATATCGGTAGCCAATATTTTTGTATCCCAGTTTTCCCTGTCCTCTTTTAAATAATCATCTATTAAGATAGCCAAAGTATATGGCTCCTCTCCACTGGAACATCCTGCACTCCATATTCTTAAATCCTTATCTTTAACTGTAGATTTAAGATGGGGTAAAATATCCTTTTTAAAATATTTAAAATGTTCAAATTCCCTCATAAAATAGGTATGATTTGTTGTTATCATATCTAAAAAATCTTTAGTTAATTTGCCATTTTTATCTTTTATAATATCTCTACTATATACAGAAAAATCATCATAATTGTTTTCAATAAGATAATTCTTTAACCTACTCACAAGTAATTTCTTCTTCTTAGTAAGATTTATTCCATAGTATCTTTTTATAAATAGAACCAACATTGATAAATCTGAATCCTTTATTCTAATCATTTTTTTACTTCATTCCCAACCTTAGTATTTTCCAAAATCTTCATCATCTAAAGATATATTTAAGTCTTCCATATCAACATCAGATGTATTATAGGGATCTTCTTGAGAATTCTCTTTTGATTTATCTTGGGATATTTTATTCTTCCCCCATTTATTACTATTATTTTTTTTCAATTTATTTATATTCTCTTTTCTAAGTTTAAATTGTTCAACAGCTTCCTTTACAAATTTAGCTTGTCCTTCTAACTCTTCACTGGCAGACGCTGTTTCTTCTGCTGTAGCCGTGTTGGTTTGAACAACCTGAGACACCTGATCAATAGACTCATTGATTTGAATTATGGCAGTTGCCTGTTCAGTGGAGGAATTGGCTATTTTATCAACACTGTCAGTTGTCATAGCTATACTTTCTACTATTTTTTGTAATGCTTCTGCTGTTTCATTGGCTATCTCTGTACCTCTAAATGCCTTTTTAATAGAACCTTCAATCATTGATGTAGTTTCCTTCGCTGCCTTAGCACTTCTAGCTGCTAAATTTCTTACTTCCTCTGCCACAACAGCAAATCCTTTACCATGTTCTCCAGCTCTAGCAGCTTCTACTGCCGCATTTAAAGCTAATAAATTAGTTTGGAATGCTATCTCATCTATAACTTTTATAACCTTAGATATATTCTGGGATGAGTTATTGATTTCTTCCATGGCAGTTAGCATTTCCTTCATCTCTTCATTTCCTTTTATAGCATTTTCTTTAGCTTTATTTGAAATTTCTTTAGCCCTATTGGCACAATTTGCATTTTCCTTCGTCTGATCAGCTATATCATTTATAGTTACATTTATCTCTTCTATGGCACTGGCTTGATCTGTAGACCCCTGAGATAACATTTGACTAGCCTCTGATATCTGGGTTGCCCCTATGGAAACCTGTTCTGTAGCAACATTTATTTCTCCAAACATCTTATTTAAAGATTCTATAATAAGATTTATTGAATCCTTTATATCTAAAAAGTCCCCTTTATAATATCTCTTAATACTTACATCTAAGTTTTTATTGGCTAACTCAGTTAGAATATATGTTATCTCTTTTACATATATAGATAAACTAGATATTGTGGTATTAAGGGCATTTTTTATTTTAGCATGATCCCCTTTATAGTCTCCATTAACCTTAACCTTTAAGTTTCCTTCAGATACTTTTTCAAGTACTATAGCTGCTTCTGCCACCGGTTCTATAACAGCATCTAAGGTTTCATTCATGCCTTTAACCAATCTAGACCAACTACCTTTAAAGTTCCTAGCATCTCCCCTTACTTCTAACTTTCCTTCTTTAGATGCCTCCGTTAATTTTTCTGTTTCATCTATTAAAGAATTTATAGTGGTGATCATTTCCTTAAATTTCTTACCTAAGAAATCATTTTCAGACATCAATTCTATTTCAATATTAGTTTCTCCATTGGTTATTTTCTCCGCCGTTTCAGCTTGATATCTAACATTTTTAATTATTCCCCTAAATGCATTTCCAAGGTGTCCAAGTTCGTCTTCTCTATCTATTTTAATATCTACATCAACATCTCCCAATGCTAGTTTATTTGCCTTTTCCGATAAGGTTTTAACTGGTTTACTAATTATTTTAGATATAAATAATATAAGTAATATTGTTAATACAATACCAATAACTAATAATATAATTATAGTTTTTACTGTGGTTAGCATTAAATCGGTATTTTCTTCTGCTTTATTTTTTGCCATTGTTATTTTATTATTCATTAACTGATCAAAGGACCCATCTATTAAGCTGGCTGTTGTTCTTAATTCTTTCCTCATCTCTTCAGCATCTTCAATTATTATATTTCTTGTAATTACATCTGCTACTTCATCCTTCTCGATATAGTATTCGTTAAGTAATCCTCTTAAGTTACTTAACTCCATCAAAGTCTCTTCATCTTTCGTACTATTTTTAAAATCTTCAAGTTCTTGACTTAAGTTTTTTTGATGTTCTTTTATCCTGGATATATATGTATCTGCTTCTCCCCTATTAGAACTATCTGATAGACTATTTAAGTTAACCCTAATCCTTTGAAAACTAACTGCCGCTTTACCTAAATTACCTAAAGGCTCAGTATTATATTTATATAATTCAGTATCGGCGGTATCAAGCAAATATATATTTCTTATGCTTATAGCTGTTATTACTATCATAATAATTAATATTATAAAGTGACTTATTGTAAGCTTTTTACCTATTTTTAAGTTATAAAACCATTTCATTATACCACTCCTCTTTTTATAATGACTCTATTTTAAATAAGTTCTATAAAATTTCTCTTACTTCTTCTAAGTTTTCGTCTTTAATTAACTTTTCTGTATCTAACAATAGTCTAACTTTACCCTCAGCTTTAGCTATACCATTAATATAATTATTTTTTCTTTTCTTGATATTTGGAGGTTTTGATATATCTTTTTCAGCTAAATCCATTACTTCAGTAACACTATCTACAACTAACCCAACACTTATACCTGACATATCTAGGATAATTATACAAGTACGATCATGATATTCTTTAAAGGTCTTATTAAACCTTAATCTAGCATCCATAATAGGTATTATTTTACCCCTTAAGTTAATAACCCCCTTCATATAGTTTGGCAAGTCAGGTATAGTCGTTATAGACTGTATACCTATTATCTGAGTAATATACATTATGTTTATAGCGAAATATTCTCCTTCCAAAGAAAAAACTAAATACTTTCTAATATCTTGTTGTTTTAAGCTTGAAACATTATTATTTTTTTCTTCCATCTAATATCATCCTTTACTTTATAGAATTTCGTCGGTTAACTTTGAAACATCTAATATTAGACTTATACTTCCATCTCCCAATAAAGTACATCCTACTATGCCCCTTACTTTTTTTATCTTATTAGGTAGTTGTTTAATAACCACTTGTCTATGCTCCAATACTTCATCCACAAATAGACAAATATTCTTTCTATCATTTTCTAGAACTATAATTATCCCTTCATTAATTTTTTTTATAGATCTTTTTATATCATAAAAGTCTCCTAACCTTATTATGGAATAACTAGTTCCCCTTATAAGTAACATTTCATTTCCTTCAGTATCTTTTATTACATCTTCAGAGCCTATATTTATGGATTGCTTTATTTCCTTTGTTGGTATTGTAAAGGTGCTATCCCCAACCCTTACTATCATTCCATCTATTATTCCAAGGGTTAAGGGTATTTTTATGGATATCTTAGTCCCCATACCATAATTGCTATCAACGGATATGGCTCCCCTTATTTTTTCAATATTTTTAAAGGCCACATCCATACCCACACCCCTTCCTGAAAATTCTGAAACTTTATCCTTTGTAGAAAATCCTGGTTTAAAAATAAAAGAATATATTTCTTTATTAGGTATACTTTCAATCTTATCTTCAGTAATCAAGTCCTTTTCTAAGGCTTTTTCAATTATCTTTTCTTTATCAAGTCCCTTGCCATCATCAATTATATTTATCTCCACATCTCCTCCAAGATTTTTAGCACTTAAAATTATTTTTCCTTCCCTTTCCTTTCCCTTTTCCATTCTTTCTTCCGGTGACTCTATCCCGTGGTCTATTGCGTTCCTTATTAGATGTAAAAGGGGGTCTGAAATATATTCAACTATATTTTTATCCACCTCTGTTTCTTCTCCCATTGTTATAAAGCCGATTTCTTTATTTGTTTTTTTACTAATATCCCTAACAACCCGTTTCATTTTCTTAAAAACTTGGCTTAATGATACCATCCTAGTTGCCATCACTTCATCCTGTAAATTAAGTATTATTTTCTTTAATCTCATTGCCGATTTATTAAAGTTTTCTAAATGTAAGTTTTTTAAATCTGGATTTTGGGTTACCATTGACTCTGCTATTACCAGCTCTCCAACTAAATTCATAAGATTATCTAATCTATCTACATCGACACTTATTCGACTGTGTTTTCTTTTCCCTATTTTATTTTCTTCCACTTCTCCACCGGTCTTTGAACTAGATTTTCTTTCTATTTCTTTATCCTTAGTATCTATTTTTTCTATATTTTTTTTGTTTTCTTCATATTGTAAAACTTTAAATTCCTTTATAAATGGAACTTTATTTATAAATGCTCTTATTTTATCAATACTTTCATTACTATTTATTTTAACCTTAAGCCCATCATCTTTTATCTTTTCAGAAGTGTTATCGTCTTCAAGATTTCTAGGTTCTGTTTCTAAAACATCTCCTATTTCTTTTATATTATGTACAACAGAAAATGCTCTTATATTGACCATTTCACAATCATCTTCATATCTTATATGAATTTCAAAAGAGTTGTCACTTTCTAAACTAATATCTATTTTGTCGTTATAATCATCTTCAATTTTATTAGCTTCCTCTACATTTTCCAATCTATCTAAATAGTCAATGGTTTTTCTTATTAAACTATTGGCCTGTCCACCTGATTCCTTGCCTTGATTTATTTTATCAATTTCTTCTTTTATAAAATCTATGCTCTCAAATACTATGTCTGCCAATTTTGAATAATCTAATGTCCTAGACTTATTTTTTCTTATATATGAGAATAAATCTTCTAATTTATGGGATAAATCCGATATATTATGAAATTCCATCATGGCAGAGGAACCCTTTATAGTATGCATTATCCTAAATATTTCGTCGGTATGGGGAGTTACGTCCTCCTCCTCTTCGCTTTCTAAAATTATTTGCTCTAACTTTTCTATAAGCTGTTCTGTTTCGTAGACAAATATATCTATCATAGGATCCCTTTCTTTATCTTCATCCAAAAAGCTCACCTCCCAATTGAGTTTGATTTTTCAACTTCTATCATCTCCTTAATTTTGTCTATCTCTTTATTTATTGTATTTATTTCAACCTCTAAGTTTATTTTTTTTCTATTATAAATTTTTTTCTCTATTATACCTAGGGCTTTCTTTGTATCCTTCATATTAAAATTTAAAGCAGCACTTTCTAATCTTTTAATAATAATAGTTGCTTCTATAATTTTTTTCTTTTTTATTAAATCGTATAAATTATTTATATTATTTTCTGAAAACATATCTAATAAGTCTTTAACAATATCCATTAGTAAGTAATATTCATCTCCTATCACATTTGATATATTATCAAAGTAATGGTTTGTGCTGTTCACTTTTTTCATCTCCTTTAAGTTTATAATAAAGTTACAGTGTAAAGGACAATTGTTCTTTTGTAAATATTGTGTAAATTCTTTTGAGAATGTTGTTAGTTTTGTTAATATTAAGTATATATATACAATGTACGATAATCTTTGATATAATATTATCAAATACTACAGTAAAGGTTGTGACATATAGATGAAAAACATTCTTTTAGTAGAAGATGATTTAACTACACTTAAGTTGGTTCAATTCACTCTAGAGAAACATGACTTTTTTGTATTTACAGCAGAAGATGGTAATACAGCTTTAGAGTACTTAAATAATAACAAAATCCATTGTGTCATACTGGATTTATATTTACCAGACACAAATGGTTTTGAGATAATAAAAAGAATAAGGGCCCATTCCTTATATAAAAACTTACCCATTATAATGCTTACAAGTAATGATGATAAAACCGATACCGTTATAGCTCTAGAGCTAGGAGCAGATGATTATATAACCAAACCATTTAATAAAAAAGAGTTAATTGCTCGTCTTCATGTGGCCCTAAGAAGGAATAATAAGTCCCTCGACAAATGGGATTCAAAAATCATTTTACATGATTTAGAAATAGACTTAGATTCAAGAAGTGTTTGTAAAAATAATTCTTTAATAGACCTTACTTACGGTGAGTTTGAAATTTTAACTACTTTAGCATCTAGACCTGGAAAGGTTTTTTCTAGAGACAATTTACTAACTAAGTTATGGGGAGAATCCTATATAGCAGAAAGTCGTGTAATAGATATGCATATATCTTCTTTAAGAAAAAAATTAGGAAATGATTGTAAATATATAGAGACTGTAAGGGGAGTTGGATATAGATTTAAAAAAATAAAATAAATAGACCTATCTACACTTTATTGACAAGGCTATTTGTCAATAAAGTGTAAGTAGATCTATCTACGTTATTAATTTATATTATATATTTTTAATTTATCTTTTAATTTATTATAATCTCTTTTTAATTTACTGTATAAGCACTTCATATTACTGTAATTATTATTTTTAGCCTTTTTTTCTATCTTATAAGCAATATCATATAGGTGGGGTATCTCAAAATATGATACTGTTCCTTTAAATTTATGGGCATATTTAATAATATTTTCTCTAGTTCCTAATTCTATAGCTTCTTCTAATTTCTCCACAATATTTTTTTGATATTTATCACTTGTAAAGTCATCTACCAATATCTTCAAAAGCTCTTTATTACCATCTAAATTTATTAAAATTTTATCCATATTTAAATTTATATCTGTCTTATTCTTTTTATTAACCAGCTGGTTCACCTTTTTATATAACTCGTTAGGTCTTATGGGTTTTGAAAGATAATCATCCATACCAACATTTAGAGACTTCTCTTTATCCTCTTTCATAGCAGCCGCTGTAAGGGCTAAAATAGGAGTATAATCTTTAGAATCTTTTTCTATGCCCCTTATCTTTTCTGTGGCAGTATATCCATCCATCTCTGGCATATTTATATCCATAATTATAATATCATAACTATATTTATCAACTTTTTTTATTACTTCCCTTCCCGTAGCTACAACTTCTATATTCCATCCTTTGTTTTTCAATAGGGTTTTTATAATATTTTGACTTATCTCATCATCTTCAGCAACTAATATATTTAATTTTTCATTATGAAATTCTCTTTGGCTATTATAGTATAAATCACTGTCACTTAGGTAAGTATAGCTTTCACTTGTCACTAAATCAACAACAAAATAAAACTGGGATCCCTTTCCCTTCTCACTCTTTACATCTATATATCCCCCCATCATATTAACTAGTTCTTTACATAAAGCAAGTCCTAAACCGGTTCCACCATATTTATTTTTATTAGAATGTTCCCCTTGTGCAAATTTTTTAAAAAGTAGACCTTTGTCCTCCTGGGATATGCCTATTCCTGTATCGGAAACGGTAAATTTAAGTCCCACTTTTTTATCTGCTTTATCTTCTAACGTTACCTTTAATTCTATTGTACCTTTATTAGTAAATTTAATAGCATTTCCAATTAAATTAAACAATATTTGTCGCAATCTGTGATTGTCACCAAATAATATATCGGGAATGTCCATATCCATACTAGCAACAAAGTTAAGCCCTTTTTGATGGGCCTGAATTTTAAAATGACTATGTATTTCCTTTATAAAAGAGTGAAAGTTAAAATCCACAGGTTCTAATTCCATTTTTCCTGACTCTATTTTAGAAATATCTAATATATCATTCAGTAAAGAAAATAAATGATTTGAAGACACTTTAAGCATATCTATGTATTCTCTTTGTTTCCTGTTTAGAGACGTTTCTGAAATTAGATTTATAGTACCAATAATACCATTTATAGGAGTTCTTATTTCATGACTCATATTAGCTAAAAAATTGGTCTTAAGTTTATTGGCCTTTTCCGCTTCTTTCTTAGCAATCCGTAATCTATTTTCCTGTAATCTCTGTTTAGTTATGTCTTTCATTGTACCAGCTAAACCTATCACATTATTATCTTCATCAAAAATAGGAGATCTATAAATTTTAATCCATTTTATTCCATCCTTTGTTGTTATTTTATTAACTTCTGTTTTTGCTTTTTTATTTTTTATAATTTTTATATCGGCATTATAATATTCTTCTGAAAATATATCCCCTAAAACTTCTTTTGCCCTATGCCCTATTACATCATCATCTTTAAGTATACTATAAGTATTTCTAAAAACTCTATTTACTGTTATATACTTTCCATCCCTGTCCTTCATCCAAGCACAATATGGCAAATGATCAAGTATTGCCTTTAGTCTAGATTGAATTTCAATAAGCTTTTGCTCAAATTTTTTCTCTTCAGTTATATCTTTAATCCGTTCAACTATATACTGTACTTCTCCCTCCTCATCTAATATGGGATTTAAACTACAATCCCTATATAAATCTTGAGCTTTATGATACCTAGTATAGGATACCATTTTTTTATTCTTTAAAACATCATTAAACTTGCAATATTCACAGGGTCTATTGCGGCCTTTAACCTCAAAACACTTCCTCCCCACCATCTCTTCTAAAGGCTTCCCCATAGCTTTACATCCTGCTTTATTTGAAGCTAAAATAGTATAGTCCCACTTAAGTAAAGCCACTATATCTGGAATACCTTGAAGTATACCTTCCATTAGATTTGTGGCTCTCCTTAACTTATCTTGTGACTGCTTAATTTCTGTTATATCTTTGAAACTTTTTACTATGCCAATAACCTTTCCATATTCATTAGTTAAAGGAGATGCAGAAACTACACAAACTTTGTTTATCCCATTATCTACATTAATAGTTATTTCATAATTAATAGACTTTTTATTTTTTATAACTTCCATTAATGAGCAGTTTTCTTTATTACAATTATTATCAACAGTTAATTTGCAACAATGTTTTCCAATAACTCGTTTTTTATCCTTCTCCAACAATTCCAATAACTTATAATTACAGTCTAATATATTTAAATCAGTATCTAGTATACATATTCCATCTCCAATTGTATTAAAAATTTTATTAATCTTTTCATATGCCTGTCCCAGTTCATTTTCCGTATCTTTCTCTTTAGTTATGTCCTTGCATACCGAAATTAAATGGAATCTGTTTCCTATTTTTATAGGATGACACTTAACTTTTATATATATTCTTTTACCGTTTTTATCCCTTAGTATAAAGTTAAATCTACCTTTTCTTTCCCTTAGCAATTCAAATATATTCTCTGTCTCTTCTTCCAAATGTATGTTATCTAGCAAATGATACTCTTTTAATGCTAATATCTCTTTTTTACTATATTTTAGAGTTTTAACTACTGAATCATTTACATCAATTATTCTTTTAAAGTTCATATCATTATCATGCTCTGTTATAAAGATCATATCATTTACAGTATTAAATATCTCTTTGTACTGATCCCCCATATCAATATTCTTGATTATTTCTTCATTAAATTTGCTCTGTTCATGTTTAATATTACCCATCACTAAATCCCCCATTGAAAACTATTTATTTTATATCATTATATCAAAACTTAGAAATTTATATATAAAGATTCCACATTATTTAAATTTCGATAAACAAAAGGTAATGTCATCCTTTATCTTATCTCCAAATTTTAAAATATATTTTTCTAGTTCTCTTTTTATGGAGTTTATTTCTTTATTATCATTTTGCTTTAATATATTTTCTATAAATTCATCTTTATTATCATAATCTCCTTTTAACTCTATCAATCCATCGGTATAAAGTAGCATTATGTCATTGTTTTCTATATTATAACTTCCCTCTTTATAATCTAATAAATGAAGGAAGTCAAATTGTCCTATTGGTAGCCCTTCACTTTTATTAAGTTTTATTATCTTACCACATTCTTTCATTATAATAGGTTCTGTATTAAAACCTGCAGTACAATATTTTAGTTTTCTAGTATGCTTATTATAAAGTATTGTAAACATAGCAAAATAAGTATCATTTGAAAATTTAGATGCATTAAAGGTGTCATAAATGGATCTTAAAAGTAGTTTAGGGGATTTTAATATTTCATACTCTCCTGTATTTTTATGGGTATTTATAACATGGTGAACAAACATTGATGTCAATGAAGCTTGTATCCCATGGCCTGCCACATCTCCAATATACATTATTGTATGGGCATCATCAATTTCTACTGTACCAACAAAATCCCCTCCTACCCTTTCATAGGGACTATAGTAGGAGGTATACTTAAATCCGTTACCAATAGTTTTGGGATTATTAAATGCTCTTTGAACATCTTTTACATATTCCAAATCATTTATTAATTTTTTATTTATATTATACAGGGTATCAGCTTGATTTCTTAGCCCGATTTCAGCTTCTTTTTGCTCAGTTATATCTAAAAGATACACCGCTGCCCCATCACTGGAATAGAAAAATTTGAATTCTATCCATTTCTTTAATTTCTCCATATATTCTATGTATTTTGTCTCTATCTTACTTTCTATTGTATCTTTAACTTTATTATGGAAATTATCCTTTCTAAAAAAGGAAAGCTCTTCCCATATTTTTTTTCCAACAAGTTGTTCTTTAGTTGTTTTTAATATTTCTGCCGATTCGTTATTTAATAGGGTTATTTTTCCTTGATCATCTAAAAGCATAAAACCATCTGTTATTCTATTTAATATTCTATCTAATCTACGGGAATATTTCTCCAGTTTTTCTTCCATTTCCTTATGTATAATGACCTCTGTTATTTTATCTGCAATGGTTTTAGCAACGGAACCATCATCGGATATTAAAGACCATTCCTCATGTAAAGATCCTTTTAAGTCAAAGTATATGTATATATATCCTAATTTTTCATTTCCCCTTACAATATCCTCCTCCATAACCCATTTAGTTCTATTAAATTTTTTTGATAGATAAATTTTATTATTTACTTCCATCTCAACTCCTGCTATCTCAGGTGATTGCCAGTTAAAGGATATTGTATTTGGAATTTTTTCTAAAATGGACTGTAAATCTAGATTAGTTTTATATGCATAGTTTGAGATAGTATATATGCAATTTAACTCTTGAACTTTTTTCATTTGAAAAGTTTTTAAATATTTATCTTCTAATATATCTCTATTAACTGCAATAATCCCATTTAGACTTCCTTTTTTATCGAACATAATAGATAAAGATGTTTTAAAAAAGAATATTTCGCCATTTATATTTGTCGTCCACTCATATGTTACGTCCTTCCCTTTTAATGCTATATCTATATACTTTTTATGCTTTATTAAGCCATCTCCATTAAAAAAATCACTAATTTTTTTTCCTATAAAATCTTTTTTAGAAAGGTTATTCTTTCTAAGCCATTTACCATAAACTCCAATAAATCGCTTGTCCGAATCTAAAATAAAAACTAATTCTTGTAGGTTATCCAAAATATTATTCTGTGATTTTACATTTTCAATGGATATCACATTGGATTCATAGTTTAAAGTTTCATTAACTAGGCTTTTATTAATAGTATTTTTCGATGTAGCCATTCTTTTAACCCCCATTACTAAAAAATACCTCTTTTAACTAATAATATGGAATAAATGTAAAAGTAATTTTTAATTTTGTAAAGATTGTGTAAGTATATCAAAGTTATTTGAATTCTTTAATATTTTAGGGGTATATGGTTGATATTTTGATCTATCTTTCATAAATAAAATTTTCTAGATCATGGGATAATAAAGGTTTACTATAATAGTATCCCTGTACTTCATCGCAATTATTAACTTTTAAAAATTTTAATTGTTCCTTTGTCTCTACCCCCTCAGCTATAACTTTAAATTTTAAATTATGGGCCATATCTATTATTGTTTTTGTGATAATGGAACTTTCAAAATCCCCGTTAAATCCCATTATAAATGATCTATCGATTTTCAACTTAGATATTGGTATCTTCCTTATATAACTAAGGGATGAATATCCTGTTCCAAAGTCATCTATAGATATTTGTATCCCCATATTTTTAAATTCATTAAGTACCTTTATGCTTCTATCCACATTATGCATCATCAGGCTTTCTGTTAACTCTAATTCCAATTGATTATGTTCTATATTATTTTCATCTATAACCTGTTTAACAATACTAACAATATTCTCTTGCCTTAATTGATAAGAACTTAAGTTTACTGCAACATTAAATCTAGGTAGTCCTTTATTATTCCATATATTTATCTGCTTTGCTGCTTCTTCTAATACCCATCTTCCAATTTCTTTAATTATACCAGTTTCTTCTGCTATGGGTATAAACTCTGCAGGGGATACTAGTCCATATTTGGAATTTTTCCATCTAAGAAGCGCTTCAACTCCTACAATTTTCTCCTCTTTTAGATCTATTTGGGGTTGATACATTAGGTATAGTTCTTCTTTCTTTATACAATTCCTTAGTTCATACTCTATTTCCAGTCTTCTGGTTATTTTATCATTTAGTGCTTGGGTATAATAATATATACGATTTCTTCCCTTTCTTTTGGCCTCAGCCAAAGCCTTTTCTGAATGCTTTATAAGCTCGTCACCATACTTGCTCTCATCGGGAAAAATGCTTATGCCTATACTGGAAGTTATATATATCTCCTTTCCAGTTATATGGAATGATTTTTCAATCAACTCCTTTATATCATTGGCCACAGTAGATGCATATTCCGGTATTGGTATATTAGAAAGTATTATAGCAAACTTGTCTCCACCAAAATGACTTATATTACAATTCTTTTTTATATATTCCTTTAATCTATTGCTAACTAATTTTAATATCTTATCCCCCACTTTATATCCAAATGCATCATTTATATTTTTAAAACGGTCTAACCCTATCATAATTAAAGCTATCTTGTTTCCTTCATTTCTACATCTTGTAAGTTCCCTATCTAGTATTTTAGTAAAGGCATGTCTATTGTGTAAATTAGTTAAAATACTATATTCAGCCATTTGCTTCATTTGTCTTTCTATTTTCTTTTTTTCTGTTATTTCATTTAATATCCCTACGTAATTTGTTATTTCCCCGTTTTTATTTTTTATTGTAAATACCATGAAGTTAGCTGAATATTTTTTATACTTCCTATTTTTACCCTCTATTTCCCCTTCCCAAAATCCATTTCTCTCAAGTTCTCTCCATATCATATCACTCTTTTCTTGGTCTATGATAAGTCCAAATAATTTATTTGTATCATTTATCATTTCTTTAGTTTCTAAGCCACTAATTCTACTGTATGCCCTATTTCCATATATAATTTCACTTGGTTTAGAGTTTGTGAAAAAAATACCCTCCGATGCACTTGACAATATCCTATTAACTAAATTAAGCTTTTCCTTAGTTTTATTTATTTCTGTAACATCTGTTACAGTTGTCACCTTAAACTTTTCACCATCGTCATTTTTTAAAAGTCCCGCCGTGGCATAAATATTAAGTATTCTACCATCTTTTCTGATAACTTTCCACTGTTTGTTAATTTCAGTTCCCCCATTAATGAATTTATTGTGGAGAGCCATAGCTTCCTCCCTTTTACACCTAGGCAGTATCATAGTAAAATTATTGCCTATTAATTCGTCTCTATTATAACCATATATATTACAATAGGTATCGTTTACTGTGACAAATTTCCCTTCTTCATCAGTCAAGCATATGCCTATATTAGCCACATCAAATATTGCATCTAATAGCTTATCATTATTTTTCAATTTCATCTTATTTATATTCATTTATATCCTCTCCCATAGTTGTTTTAACCAAGTATTATTAAATTAGTTATTTTTAAACTTTTCTTTAAACTCATACATCCTCTTATCTGCCACCTTGAATAATTCTTCCAAATCTTTAGCATCCGATGGATAGTAAGCAACTCCATAACTTGTACTTATTTTAAGTTTATTATTTTCTATATTAATCGGTTCCGTTTCCAGCTCAAATGCCATTTGGGAAATTCTTTTTTCAATATTTTCTTTATCAGTTTCAAAAAATATTCCAATAAATTCATCTCCCCCATAACGGGCAATTAAATCTGACTTTCTAAAGGTATTCTTCAGTTTATTAGCAAAAGCTTTAATAATTTCATCACCAATGCTATGTCCATATGTATCATTTATATTCTTGAAATTATTTAAATCAAAAACTACTAAAGAAAAGTCTTGATTGTATCTATCCGTTTTATCTAAAATATCCACTAACCTTTCTTTAAAATAATGTCTATTATATAATCCAGTTAATTTATCATGTCTTGATAAATACAATTTTTCCCGTATAAGTTGATAATTTTTTATGGCATTCTCAATTTCAATGGAAAAATATCTTATTAAAAAAATATCATCTTGGTTAAAAGCATCTTTACTATGGCTATCTATATTTAATAATCCATAAAACTTTTCATCAACTATAATAGAACAACTAATTGTAGTCTTTATATCTAATCCCCCAGCTTTTTTTAATAACTCATAATTCTCTTTACTCATGGAGTCTTTATTAAATTCTGAAATATTTTCTATTCGCATGGGAACTTTAATTTGACTCTTACCAAGTTTATCTTTAAAATAAGTCTCTTTAAACTTAAGCTTTATATTGCTTAAAACCTTTTTATCATATCCCTTTGAAGACTTTACCTCCAACATATTTTCATCATTTAAAACTAACAAACTCCCCTTATTGGCGCTCTCAATAAGATTTATTCCATTCTCTAAGATATAATCAAAGAAGTTTTCCGGGTTGTCCATTTTAATTGCAGAATTACTAATATCTAATATTACATCTTTTGCTTTTCTCATCTTACTTAGTTTATTATTTAATTCCGAGTAATCCTTAATTAATTTATCTTGCTTTTTTATACGATTATTTATTTCATCTATACAATACAAAAAACTATTAAAGTAATTATAAACATTTATATATAATTTTTTGTTTTCTTCTTTGAATCTACTTTAGGATATAACTTTAATATCTTTCTATTTATATAAAAAAATATCATATTTAAAGCTATACTTATAATTACAAAGGAAAATATTAAGTGACCCACATCCATGTCATTATAAATTATTAAATCCGGTATAATAACTGTAACTAAAGAAATAACCACCGCCATTATGGCCAATATTATAGGTTCCTTGCTCCTTTTCTTAGACAAAATATCAACTCCTAATAAAAAAATTGTAAAATAATCTTGGATATTATAGGTTTTGTTAATATGTTTATACCCTAAAGTCTATTATGTATATATTAATTTTAAAATTTCATTGTGGTTACTGAGAAGTTCGAAGTTTGTACCGGTTAAAAATTTGTAACGATTAATTATTTAATTGCTATGTGAAATTTCGTACTGTGAAATTTCGTACCGGTTAAATATTTATTTTTAATATTTAATAAAAAAAGTCCTTATTTAAAGATAAAGGACCGTAATCAAGTGTAGTTATGGATTTTTAAGCATAACAAAAAACCCCTCTAGTATATATTAAATTGTCTAATTTTAAGCTGCTTGAAAAAACTTTTCTAATAACTCTTTTTCATTAAAAGCTAATTCCATTCCAATATTCGACAGTGCAGACACTCTAGTTTGTGATATATTTCCAATATAATCACATATAGTTTTTTGACTAATGTTACAGTAACAACTCATGAAGAAACAACTTATTGCCCTTAACTTGGTGTATTTTTGCTTATATTTAATATGAATTTTATCCTTATCCAACTCTAAATATTTTGCAATAAAATTTACAACCTCTGTAGGTTTATAATTTCTAGGGAGTATTTTCCTACAACTTCTATATTCGTTCTCTATCTTTTCAAACTCTATGTCCAATTCATCATCTTCATTTTCAGTTCTTTTAACTAATTCAATATAATTTTTCATATTATTTTTATTATTTAAAGACATAATACTAGTTAAAAACGATAAGTCTAATACATCAAATCTATCTGTTTTATATATATAATCCTTCAAACTAGAAAATTCATATTGTTCAACTTTACCAGCATAGTCTTTTATATCTTTAGGGTTGTTATGTATATAGGCGGATAAAATTATAAGATATTCTTCCTTATCAACTATCTTACTTTTAAATCTATCCATAAAAAGATGTCCCCTACGTTCATATTTTTTATTATAATATATGGCATAGGAAAAGTTTATACCATGCATTATTCTAGATACATCTGCCCCATTGCAATCTAGCATTAGATGCCCATGGCTATCCATTAAACAATATGCATATATTTTAAATTGATATTTCTTTTGATACTTTTTTATTAATGAAAAATACATAAGTTTATCTTCTATTTCCCTAAAAAGCCTTAGCTCATCAATACTGCGAACCATAACATGATAAATACTATCTTCACTTTTCTCCCTTGGTAATCTGGGCATAGTCATCATCTCCCATTTTTTTTATTAACAGGATTATTACCACTTTTATTTTAAATATACATCTGTATATTGTTTAACTCTATTTCTTAATTTAATATCTGTGTACAAAAGTACTACCCCTATTTTTCAGATGAAAAATAGGGGTAGTACTTTATATAATATATTTAACCGTCCCTACAACCTTTTAATTATAAAACTTAAAATGGATACCAAAATTTAGTGCTCAAAGTATTATTTATTACAAACCCCAAAATAACTAACAGTATACTTAAACTTAAAAATACAAAATCAATCTTTTTATAAGGTCTTCTATTATACCATGTTCTTTCCTTATACCTTCCAAATCCTCTTAATTCCATGGCATTTGACACTACTTCAATCCTATTTAGTGATGATATAAGTAGGGGAATTAAAATAGTTATATGATTTTTTAATCTTTTAAATAACTTAGCTTCCTTCTTATTAAAACATACTCCCCTTGCTTCTTGTGCATTAATTATATTTTTCATTTCTTCTTTAACATCAGGTATATATCTTAAAGCTATATTTATTGCATAAGCTATTTTATATGATATACCAATCCTATTTAAACCGCTGGCAAACCTACTTGGATGGGTGGTAAATACAAATAGTAATGTTATTGGAAGAATCGATAAATATTTAAAGGATAGTGTTAGAGCAAAAAATAAAGTTTCGTAGGTCAACTCTCTTCCAAATAACTTCATAACTTCAGAATATGTTCCTGTAAGCTCTGAGCCATGCTTGGGAGTTATTATAATTAAAAAAATTGAATTGAAAAATGTAAATATAATTACAAATATAACAAGGGGTTTAATATTCTTAAATGGAATTTTGGCTAACTTTACTAAGAATACACCTAAGCCCCCCATTATGGTAAATACTCTAATATCCATAAACATAAATACAAAAATAGTCCATGCCAATAACATTATAAACTTTATACTGCCTTGAATTTCATGTACTATTGATTCCCTTTCAATATATAAAGAACCTGTTTTATTCATTAACAACACCTACCTTTTCCTTCCTGATAAATTGAGATACAAAGGAACCAATATTGTTAATACCACATATTCTAGCTAATTTGGTAAGGGATGTTTCTTTAAGATTTGCTTTTTTTATTACTTCATTATCTGATAAGATATTATAGATACTATCTTCTTTTATTATTTCTCCTTGGCACAGTACTAGTCCTCTATCTCCATATTCCAAAGCAAGCTGCATATCATGGGTAATTATTATAATACTTGTTCCTCCTTTCTTAATTCTATCAAGAAAGGTCATAAATTCCTTATAATTCCTATAGTCCTGACCGGCCGTTGGCTCATCTAATATAATTATCTCTGGTTTCATAACTAAAATTGAAGCTATAGTAAGTCTCTTTTTTTGACCATAACTTAATGCTGATATGGGCCAATTTCTATATTCATATAGTCCACATATTCTCAATGTCTCATTTACTCTATCTCCTATAGTATCCTTATCCATTCCAAAATTTCTAGGACCAAAAGCCACCTCATCACAAACTATGTTTTGGGTGATCATATGATTGGGATTTTGCATTGCATATCCTATTATATGGGCTCTTTTTCTAACTGTCCAATCTGTAATATCTTGTCCTTTATAATACATTTTCCCTTTATTATTTCTAGCAATCCCCGATATAACCTTTAAAAGGGTTGACTTACCGGCTCCATTGTTTCCTAGTATAATTAATGTTTCTTTTTTATTTATATTAAAACTTATGTTTTTAATAATATTTTCTGAATCTTTAAAGTATCGATAATAAACACCTTCTAGTTGCAAAATTATTTCCTTATCTTCTTTTTCTTTAATATCCTTTTTTGTCAAACTCAATTTTTTCATATTTTCACTATACTTTATTGCATTTTCTATTTTAGATATTTTATCTAGTTTTCCTATCTTGACCTTCAATTTTTTTAAAGCTTCTACATATAGAGGTTCCCTTAAGCCGCTTCTTGTAATTGAGTTGGTACTAAGTAATTCATCAGGGCTACTATTTGCTATTATCTCACCTTCATCTATTATCACCATTCTATCTATATTATGCTCTAAGACATCCTCTATTCTGTGCTCAATAATAATAATTGTTTTATTTGTTCTCCTATGTATTTCATCAATTAATTCCATGGCCCTATTCCCACTGACAGGGTCTAAATTAGCTAATGGTTCGTCAAATAACAGTATTTCAGCATCAGATGCTAATATACCCGCCATTGAGACCCTCTGCTTTTGGCCCCCACTTAAATTATATGGTGTCTCATCTATATAGTCATTCATGTTAACAGCCTCTAATGCTTTTATGACTCCATTGAACATATCCTTCTGGGCTACCTTGTTATTTTCATATATAAATGCCACGTCTTCTCCCACACTTAATCCTACAAATTGACCGTCTTGATCTTGAAGTATGGTTCCAACATGTTTACTTATTTCATGAATACTTTCTCTATATGGTTTTAGTCCATTTATAGTTAATTCTCCATCTATAACTCCTTTATATGAAAAAGGTATTAGCCCATTTATACAATGGGCTAATGTGGACTTACCTGATCCACTTGGACCTGCTATTAGTATTTTTTCACCTTTTTCTATATTAAGATTGATATTTTTTAATGTAGGTGATTTCACACCGTTATACTTAAATGTAAAATTTTCGAAAGATATGATTGTCATTCATTTTGTCCTCCAATTTCTTCTTTTTCCAAGTCTACAGTTTTGTTTCTTTTAGCTAAACCTATTAAAACAGGTATCCCTATCACTGCAATAACTGCTAAATTGGTGACACTAGACAAAATTATCTGAAGCCAAACCTTATCGGCTGGCTCACCATATAAAAATACATCTCCCAGATATGCAACTAAACTACCTATTACAACCCCTGCAATGGAATATATATACATCCTAATGATGTGCGCTTTATTTAACATACCAGCACTAATGTCATATTTATCATCTAAATTTATTAGTCCTGAAAATAATCCTATAACAGCTGATAAAAACACCCAACTCCACCATACAGATCCCCACATTAATGCATCATTGAGAGCATGACCAATAAATCCTACTAAAAAACCTACAATTGGTCCAAATAAGCCTCCGAAGATAACAAGTATTGCTATTGCTATTCTAAATGATGTGTTTGGCCCTATGGGTATTGGTATCATAGATATAACCCCATAAAGGGCTGCACCTATTCCTATGGCAACAACATCTTTAGTGCTTAATAAACTCCCCTGTGACTTTTTCTTTGAATATACTCTTAAAACCAAACAAACTACTAGTACCGCAGCAATAGATATAATTCCTTCTTTTGTAGCAATGGACTTAAAAAACCCCGTAATCTTATCCATACTAAATCCCCCTTTATTATTTATGAAATATTTACACCATAGATATTCTATAAATAATAAAAATAACCTTTATTTTTTCAAAATTATCTTATAGTTGTTACATATTGTATTTAACCGTCCCTAGGATTTTCTAGGATTTTCCTTAGATTACTTTAAAACATAAAATACTACCCCTTTATAGGTGCATATAGTTTGTTTGGATTTAGTTATTAGAGTTTATATCTATAATAGAAATTTCTCCTCCATTTAATTTCATCACTTTAGGTTTAATCTTTTCATAGGCAGTTTCATCATTTATGTTATGATTATCATCATCTAATATCATTCCACTTGAAAAAATAGTGTATAATTTATTATTAAAAAATTTTTTATACCCCTCTTCTTCCGCTTCGTGTCCCCTTACTATAATATCTATGCCTAAAATTTTTATAAAATTTATAAAGTGCCTCCTATAAAATCTAAATCTCCCTGTTTTACGATTAGGAATATTATCATCATCACAAGGATCACTCCACAACATATTATGGACTACACTTCTGTCTATATGGTCTGTTATCTCCTTATTAGTAATATCTGATAAGCTTTTTATATGATTATAATACCCTGTTCCACCTTTTTTAGGCCTCGGAATGCCTCCATGGACGGCAAGAATATTTATCTTATTATTTATAAGAGCTACTGTAGGTAAACTATCAAAAAACCTTAAATAATTTTTAACCGTTTCCATATCAAATGTGTTGTTTTCTTTGGCAAGATTGTATGTATATAAAACAAAATAATCCCTATCTAAGCTCCCTTTATTTCTTCCTACTATCATCTCCATATTTCCATCCACTAATTTCCCCCCGTCATGGTTTCCCTTTAAAAGAAAAATATTTTTAGGAAATATATATTTAAGAAGCAATATCAATTCTATTGTCTTTAAGTGACCCTCTCCCCTATCCACATAGTCCCCTAGAAATACCAATCTTATATCCTTATTCTCTATAATAGCTTTGAAGAAATCAGATATTTTAAGTATTCTTTTAATACTAGTAGCATCGGAATGTAAATCCCCAATAAAATAGTAATAGGCATTATCACCTGTAAGTATATATATATTATGACCTATCTTTTTACTATTTAAATCTTTATATATCTTATTAAAGGACAAATTTTCATTAAGTACCTTTTCATTTTTTATACACCTTTCATTTTTTATGACTTCACAGGTTTTGTTTATAATATAATTATGTATAAAAGATACTTTAGACAAATCTTCTTTTTCTAGCTTATAGACATTTATGCCTTCCCATATATCTTTACCTATATTATAAAAATCTTCTTTAAGATTTTTTTCACAATAAGCTTTATTATCTAACTTTTCCTTTAGTTTTTTTATAGACTCAATTATTTGATTTATAATAAATCACCGTCCTTAAGATATCAACCTAGTATTGAAATTTATTTTTTTATAAAGTTTAAGCTTTACTATAACAATATAGTCTTCTAGATTTAGCTACTATCAATGTTCTTTACTTATCTTTAATAGTGCTTTTATTGTTGACTATATCCTCAATATAAACAGACTGGTACTCAGAGGCTAATATATCCATGAATATCTCATCATATTTTTTACCAGCTATACATTTCACTCCCCTAAGTCTTCCTGCCTCTCTAAATCCAACCTTTTTATAACATTTTATTGCAGGTTTGTTAAAAGAATATACTGTTAAGCTAATATTATGTAAATTTAAAATATTAAATCCATAATCTAGTATTAAGTTTATGGCATCGACACCATAACCTTTTCCCCAGTACTCTTTGTTCCCTATAAATAAGCCTATTACCCCAGCTTTATTTAGAAGGTCTACTTTAGGAAATCCTATATTACCTATAAGTTCATCCTTTTTCTTGTCTATAATAGCAAAATTATATCTACCATTTGACAGTCTTTCTAATGCTTCTTTCTCCTGTTTTATTCCTATCATTTTTGATGCAAATACTACACCAGAAGCTACCTCCATATCATTTACCCATTGTGTATACTTTTCATAATCTTCCACATCTATGGGAGATAAATAACATTTCTCTCCTATTAATTTTTTAAAATACATATTTGACCCCTCCTTTGATTATGTTTATATAGTTTATAATTAATTTTCCCAATAATATGTTTAACCGTCCCTTTCTTTCCCCTCGCTTTTTCCCTAATTTTTAATTTAGATATTTTCCCAACATCATCTCTAAATATTTCTTAGTTCTCTTCCTTAATTCCTTTGGTTCTATTACTTCACACTCTTTTCCAAATCCTAATATGAACTTTATTAATCCTTCATCATTAGGATAGGATGCCTCTACAATAAAATTGCCATCATCTATCTTATTAATATCTTCCTTATGAAAATATTCTGTAAGTTGCTTTCCTATGGCTTTTGTAAATTTGAGCTTAACTAAGGTACTATTATGAGTATAACTATCATCAAAAACCTTTTTAAGCTCCTCTTTAGATATTTGTCTTTTTTCAAAACTAGTCCCCAATTTTAAGTTTTTAATTCTCACCAATTTAAATAATCTATAATCATCCCTAATCCTGCAAAAAGCAGTTAAATACCATTGTCCATTATTAAATTCAATTTCGATAGGCTCCACAACTCTTTTTTCATATTCCATTCTTCTATTAATATAATAAAATATTAATAGTTTATCCTCTTCTATAGCCTTACTCATTGTATAAAGATATTCCTTTAACTCTTTTTCCATACTAAAATGTGACATATTAATATTTACTTTATCCCCTTCTGAGTCTGTTTTTTTATAAGCATTCTCCAATTTTAAAACAATGTCATTAAATTTCTCATTTCTTCCAAACATAACATCTAAGCTATTCATAACAGACAAAAAAGTTTTTGCTTCCCCCTTATCTAAAAATAAATTATCAAGGTTATAGTTTTCCATTATATAATATCCACCACCCTTTCCTCCTTTAGATGCTATTGGAATTCCAGCTTCCCCAAGCTTATCTAAATCCCTATATATAGTTCTCAATGACACCTCAAAATGATCCGCCAGTTCCTTTCCTGTTACTAATCCCTTATTTGAAAGAATTAATAATATGGAAAGTAATCTATCTACCCTCATTATACCCCCCCTCACTTTTATTTTCTTATTATCTATATAGAATATTCCTTACAAAATAGTCTCTAGTAAATATAATTTATCTTTAAAATATATTCTAGATTTTTATCATATTCCCTTTAAATCTTCAATATTCTTTATATTAGAAATCAAACCTAGATAGGAGCATCAGTAAAAAACTTACTTTTAAATTTTTCAACAAAAAAACTGTAATTAGGAATATCCCATCTACAGTTCTTAAAAACCTATATTTAAGTTATATTAAAAAGCCTTTTTATATTATTTGCTGTTTTTCTTTCTACTAGTTGAAAAGGAATTCCTTTTAAATCAGCTATAGCTCCTGCTACATATCTAACATATGCCGGTTCATTTCTCTTTCTACCGATTTGTCCCGGTGATAAGTAAGGTGCATCGGTTTCTATAAATAAGTTGTCCAATGGTATTTCTGCAGCTACATCCTTAAGTTTTTTAGCACTTCTATAGGTTACTGGACCTGCTATGGAAATATAAAATCCCAACTTTACATATTCCTTCGCTAAATTTAAGTCTCCAGAGTAACAATGAATAACTCCTCTTAATTTTTCATTTTTTTCTTTTTCCCCTTTAATGATATCAAAGGTATCCTGATTAGCCTTTCTATCATGCACTACAATGGGAAGATTAAATTCATTAGCTAAATCTATTTGTTTTCTAAAGCACTTCTTTTGTATTTCCTTTTCATCGGGATAGTGATGATAATCTAAACCAATTTCCCCTATGGCAACAACCTTTTTACTTTTAAGTAAAGGTCTTAATTGTGGAATAGTGGGATACTCCTCTTCTCCACCACAGTTTATACCTACTGTAGCATAAATGTTATCATATTTCTCAGCCAGATCTATTGCTTGTTTTGAAGCTCTTATGGATGTGCCAATATTGATAACCTTTTCTATTCCATCTCTTTTTAGATTTTTAATTACTTTTTCCCTATCTCTATCAAACTTACGATCATGTAAATGTGCGTGACTATCTATTAACATATTATCCCCCATTTCTATTGTTATACTGTATTGTATATATTTAATTATAAGGGATAATCACTGACACCAGTATGTCAACTATTGAATAAATATATTAATATACTTAACCGTCCCTAGCTTTTATCGCTTTTCCAAACTTCTATAGACTCTCTTTAATATCTTGCTTCTTATCTTTTATTCATATTTAAAAATTCTTCAATAATCCGTCCCTCCGTATCTTTAAGGTCTAAACCAAGTAGTCTTGCCATTGTAGGCCCCTCGTCCACTAACTTCATTTCGTCTAAAATTATCCCCTCTTCTATTCCCTTTCCTGCTATCAGAAATACAGTTGTGTAATCCTTTTTAAACGGTGAATATCCGTGGGTTGATCTTGTTATATGGGGAACTTGTCCCACTTCATCTGGTTTTACCTCATCTATTACTTTACCAGTAACATTATCTAAAAAATAATATCCTTTATTAGCTTCTAACATAAGGGCACAGTCAGGGTCCGCTCCCAGTTTCTTTGCTTCTAGATTGGTATATATGGCTTCTATACAATTATGTTCTTGATTAAACTTATCAATTAAATTATATATTTGAGATATTAACTCCTTATTATTATTTTTAGTATATATATAAGTAGAACCATCACAATTTTTCCCAATAGCTCTATAATCTATTATTTTCCCATTGGTGTCCACATTTATATATCTATTTTCCCTTAAAAGGACATTAATATTTATTATTTTATCTTCATCTAAACTACTATGATCCCCTAAAACTATTATTGTACTGTTATCATGCATTTTTTCTTCTTTTAATATTTTTACTATATCCCCTAGTCTTTCGTCATGTTTTTTTAATGCTTCTTTTGCTTCCTTGGAATTAAATCCATAATAATGTCTCATTGAATCTAATTCTGTATAATGTACAAGGGCTAAGTCTGGCCTCTTCTCCTATAGCATAGCTTGATGGGTAAAATTATCTAAATTAGGCTGTTTTAACCCTTCTCTAATATATCCAAATTTTTTATTTAACCTATATTGAAATAATGGACTACCACTTAATAATGATGTCATTATTTGGTTTTTCCACGGTCTGTTGGAAAATATCTCCGGCACATTATATTGTATTTTAGATTTTGCTGTTACTGGCCATAATAATGCTGCCACTGTCATATCATTTTTTATTGCCAAATCATATAGTGTTTCTCCTCTAATATATTTTCTATACCAATACCAATCGGGGGAATCCCTGTTAGGCTGTAAAAAGGTATTATTTATTACCCCATGATTTTTAGGATACTTCCCTGTAACTATAGTGGTATGGGCGGGATATGTGAGACTTGGATATATACTATAGACCTTTTTACAGTATGAAGCATTATTGATATACTCTTTGAAATTAGGTAATGTTTTTATATAATTAAAGTCTGATGTGGACAATCCGTCAAAGGATATAACTACTAAATGTTTAGTTAATCTTTTCATTTAATAAATCCCCTTTATTTAAGTTTCTTTTTATTATATTTATTTTTCATTACTTTATAACCTTTCTTAGTAACTTTTTTACCTATTTTATAGCCTATTTTTCCAGTCTTAAGCATCGCCTTTCCTAAAAACTTTCCTGTTTTTATAAGCATCACTTTTGCAACTTTATTGCATATTTTAATGTCTTCCTCAATTTCTATCATAGTAATACCATGTTTCTTTAATAGTTCTTCCCTTATATTAGGATCTATGCCCTTTAACACTTTCTTTAGTATTGTTAATACCACTAATAAGTCATCCACTTGACCAGCCACTGGTATAAACCCAGGCACCAACTCTATGGGAGAAATTAAATATCCAATAGCTGTAGATAAAAGTGCCTTTTGTTTTTTTGTTATATATGGAGCTTTATACATATCATATATTAATTTAGAATAATTCTTTAATCTTTTAATTACTTGTTTTATGGCTTCTTTATCTTTTATGTTCACTTTTATCATCCTTTATTTTCATGTTTAATAACATTATATTGATTTACTCCTACAAATACAACCTTAATAACTTTCAACTTGCTCTATCTAAAATACGATTTTTGAAAATCAATTATAATATTATAAAAAAACTATTGACAATATTCGTTTACATGTGTAAACTGTAACTAAGATTTACATGTGTAAACAAATATCAAAAAGGAGGAATCTATGTGAAAGATGCATCTAGAATATCTGAGTCAGAATTAGAGATTATGAAAACTCTATGGAAGTCCAACCCCTTATCTGCCAATGAAATTAAATCATTAATAGAGCATAAAGTAGATTGGTCTCTCCCCACTATAAAAACATTTTTAAATAGACTCATGAAAAAAGAAATCATAGGGTATGAAAAATCCGGAAGAAAATATTTTTATTTTCCTCTAGTATCTTACGATGACTATGTTAAAGTAGAAAATAATTCTTTTTTGCATAGAGTATATGATGGAGCCTTGAATATGCTTTTTTCTAAATTCTTAGAGGAAAAAAATTTATCTAAAAAAGATATTGATAGGCTTCAAAAGATTTTAGAAGATAAAAAAGAAGATATAGATAAATAATACATATATCTTACACTATACTATTAAGTTTAAAAGGAGGTTTTAGATGGTATGATGAACCATGTCTTTTTATGGATTTTATATTCTTCTATTATGGCAACACTAATTATGATTTTTATTCTTTTTATAAAAAAAGTTTTTAAAAATTTTATAAGCTTTAGATTATCATATGCATTATGGTTTTTAGTATTAATAAAACTTTTTGTTCCCTTTACTTTTGAAAGTCCAATAAGTTTATTTAATTTTTTACCAAATGTAGATAATCATATTTTATCTCCTCAGGAAATTGAGCATAATATATATTCCATTGACTCTAAACAGCTTATAAATAATGAATATTATGGTGATGCAACTAAAAAGCACTCTAATATCTCCAATATAAGAGGAGTAGAGTCACAGTCCAATCTTTTTAAAAACAAGAAACTTGATAGTTATGATATAGAATCCAATTTAAATAAGAAAACTTCATTTCAAAAATACATATCAATAGGTTCCTATATTTGGTTTAGTGGAATTTTAGTTATGACTTTGTTTGTATCTGTAATTCTTGTTAACTTTCATAGGAAGACAAAGTTTGTTAAAAAGATTGAAAATCCCGAAGTCATAGGTCTAGTAAATTATCATAGTAAAAAACTAGATATAAGCAGAAAGATTTTTTTATACTATGATAATAAAATGAGTAGTCCATTTATCCATGGATTCTTTAGACCTAAAATATTTTTACCTGAAAATATTTTATCTATTATTGATCATAATAAATTGTCTTACATCATTTCACATGAATTATCCCATTATAAAAGGAAGGATACTTTATTAAATTTTATTTCCCTAATAGCTATTGTGCTTCATTGGTTTAATCCTATTATATGGTGGGGAATGAAGTTAATGAAGGAAGAGAGGGAAATCCTTTGTGATAAATATGCCCTTGAAAATCTTAATGAAGATGAAGCTACTTTATATGGAAAAACTATAATCAAACTTTCCAGTGCTTTTTCTTTTTCTAAATCAAAAAATCTTCTGGTTTCTAATTTTTTTGAAGCAACTAATATTCTTGAAAGGAGAATTGTTATGATAAAAAAATTTAAAAAAGGCTCTTATAAACTATCTGCTATTACCATTGGAGGACTAATCTTCATGAGCAGTATAACCCTAACCAATGCTCAAAGTTTAGAATATTATAACAATAATACCTCTAATATAAATTATGTAAAGGAAGATATATCAAATTTTAAAATTGACTCTACCTATAAACGTTTTAATGATCTAGAAAGGGCTATGGACTTTATTGATTATAAGTTTAAAGTTCCCAACTATATCCCTTCTGGATTTAAGTTCTATAAAGTAGATCTTATGGATGGTAGACCAATTAGTCTACGTTTTGAAAATAAACATAATGCTACCTTTAACTTTCTAATTTCTAAAGAAAATATTATTTCACTATTAGAACTGCCTAAATCTAATTTTGAAAACAATAAACAGATTATTTCCTCTAGTAATGGAAGAAATCACTTCATATGGCAAGATGATGGCATATGGTATGGTATTGAGTATTATTCAAAAGAATATCTTTTACAAAAAAATAAAATTTTAAATAATATTTCAATGGAAGATATAAGTAATATAGCATCATCACTAAAGGAGCCTAGAAATATAAATACTGTTGATTATGTATCACAACCTTATAAAAATTTTCTTTGTCTCTATGACCATAAGGATATAGAGAAAGCTAAAGAAATTTTAGGATTTTCTCCTAATTTACCAGTAAATCTATCAAATAACTTTAAGGCTGTATCATCAAGAACAAGTAAACTTTATTATGATGATCTAAACCACCCTGGTATGGAATTAGAAACTGTTTATCAAAAGAAATCTGATAACTCTCTCCCTAAAATAGAATTTGTCCAAGGAAATAACACATATGCTTATGATAGATTATTAAAGGATGATAGCTATAAAAAACAAGAAAAAGGGAGTAGTATATTAACTATTGATGGGTTAAGGATCTTAGCAACTGAAAAACTTAATAAAGAAGGTATTAAAAAACAAAAATACATATGGAAAAAAGGCGGTATTTATAATGAAATTAATATTACTGGTAAAATAAATAATATAGATGAAATAATAAAGAGTTTGATTAAATAAAAACTTGGGGCAAATATTTGCCCCAAGTTTTTATTATCATATATCTTTTTAGTTAACTATTATTTCTTTCTCTAGGATCTCCATAATCCCTTCACTATTCCATAATTTTTTATTATTTAAAAACCACTCATATATTTTTTCTAATAATTTATCCCTTTTTTCACTTTTATCACAGTTTGTTAAAAACATTGCAACCTGGCCCATATCATCTTCTTTATTATCATAGTAATCTTTATCAATAATTAACTTGAATTTTTCATAATTTTTATTTAAAATTTCATCTTCTATTCCTTCTGAAAACAGCAAATTATCCAGTTTATCAAAAATACTATAATTAGAAAAATCAAACTGTCCTTTATCCATATTCCACTTATACTTTATCGTTTTTTCTAATCCAAGCAATTCATCTAAAGCATAAGTATTAATCCCCAATTTATAAGTAGATTGGTAATCCCCAGTTGATTTATTATAACCTTCATCTATTAGCTTATATTCTCTAGAATATGAAATAGTATAGGGTGGAGCATCATATCCTCTTATGGGATACTCAAAGCTCTTAAGTAATTTCTCATTATAGACATTAAACCACACTCCTCCTATATGGTGAATTCCAGTTCCAGATGCCATTTTTATTGGGGATATCTGAACATGATTTTGATTTTTTCTAAAAGCCACATTAATTTTAGCTCTATTTTTGTTTTCCCACATATATCCATCTAAAAATTTCCCTAAATTATTATAGAGAAAAGCAAAGTTATCTAAATGAAATTCCCCTACAAGTAGCTTATAACTTTTATTATTTACTGTCCAAATATATTCTTTGTACTTATAGTCTTCTTTTCCATAGGGAGATTTCAATTTTTTAATATCTTTTAACAAATATTCTCTAATATCTTTAGTTTTAAATGTATCATTAAATTGTGAATTTATATCATCAATTTTTGAATTATCTCTAGATGATATTCTTTCTGGGTCAACTTCTTTAGTTTTCTCATCTTTAACCCCATAGGAACACCCAGTTATAAATAGTATAGTCATTATAATCATGAAAGATAACTTTTTCATTTCTCTCCTCCAATGTAGTTAGTCTACTTTTTATCTTTCCTCTTCGCCTTTAATAGTCTCGAAGTATTTAATTTTTTATCATCCTCTTCTTTTACATCTTCTTCTTTTCTCTTATTCTTTTTCTTTTGTTTTACCCTGGAATGGGTATCATACCTTTTTTCTTCTTCCTTTTTTTCCCTAGCAATATTCAATACTTTAAAATTAAAATCTAGCCTTCTTATGGCAATATCCAATATAAATAATAACAATGCTAATATTAATAATCCATTAGTTAAATCCTTCATTCCATATGTTCTATTAAAATCATCTTCAAATACTTCCTCTGGACTTGATATTAATTTCCCTTCTGTTTTATTTAATAATAAATCTAATCTGCTGGAAATATTACTAAAATCATACTCCTTAGGATAATTAATAGCTATTCCATCATTAATATTATTTATCTTATTGCCATTTTCAAATTGATTTACCTTTATTATATAGTTTCCCCTTCTATCTATTGGAACTTCACCTCTATATTCTCCTGGTTTCTCTACTTTAAGGTCTATTTCCATCTTCTTATTATCAGGGGTTAATATACTGGCAGTGGTTTTATATTGTTTTTTTAGCTTTGGATTCTTAGCTACTATCTCTATTTTATCCCCTTTATTTACTGACTTAAGGGTTATATTTTCATCTGATAATGTTGGTAATGTCCATTCAATTAACTTTGTAAAAAAGTCTATTCCCATATCTGAGTTTAGATAATCCTTAGTCCACCTTCCTTTTATATCAGAAGTCCATGCAACAGTTTTTCCCAAACCATATTGCCAAGTGGCCAGTATAGGCTCTCCCTTATCACTTTTCAGTATTATTTCCCCTCTATCTTTTTCTGATGTTGATATATAACCATCTAGATATGGAAGTCCCTGGTTAAATCCAGTTATTAATTTATGGGGATAATTAATGATTGGAGAAAATGTTCTATTATTGATATAAGACTTAGATGCTAAAAAGGATTCCTTTGTAAATATCTCTGGTAGACTAGAATAATCGTCTACAAAATAATATCTACCCCTTCCCATTTTAGCAAGGCCCTCTAAAAGTCTTCCATCTGCTCCATCTCCAACGGCTACTGTTGATAATGTTATATTATCACTTATTATACTATCCATCAGCTTACTATATCCCCTGTCTTCACCTTGTCCATCGGTTAACAATATAATATGTTTTTGCTTTGTATCAATTTTTTTTAAAAGGGCATAACCTGTTTTTAATGCTGGGATTATACTGGTTCCTCCATCGGAACTTATGGTTGAAATATTCTTCTTTATGTCATTTAAATTTTGGTCTTTCGATGGCTTTATAACTATCTTTGGACTACCATCAAAGGCAACAACTCCTATTTGATCTTTAGGCTTTCTAGCTTGGGCAGATTTTATTGCTGCTTCCTTTGCAAGCTCTAATTTATTATCAGAAGACATACTTCCTGATTTATCCACTATTAGCATTAACCCTAGACTAGGTACTTGACCTTTAATCTTCATCTCCATATTTACAGGTAGTATCTCTTCAAGGGGTGTTTTATAATACCCACCTAAACCATAACTATTTTCTCCTCCAGTTACAACTAGTCCCCCACCATAGTCTCTAACATATATTTTTAATAAATTAATAAATTCTTCGTTTACATTTTCTAAAGATACATCACTTAATACTATTGATTTGTACTTTGTCAATTCTGTTATTGACGTTGGTGCCTCTTTGTCCTTTATATCAGTTATATTAATATCCTTTGATAACAATATCTTTGACAATTCCCTAGCGCCACCACTTTTTCCATCTATAATTAACACATTGGGCTTTCCCTTGATATTTACATAACTTGAATAGGAGTTATTTTCAGTTATTGTATCCTTTTTAGCAGTTACTATGGCTTTATATCCTTTAAATCCACTTCTGTCTCCTTTATCTTTAAATAGAAATCTATTTTTTCCTTTTTCTATTACTACTTCCTCTTGACTAACCAACTGTCTATCTGAATATAATGAAATATCCCCTTCAGTTTTTACATTGCTGTAAATTTCCACCACTACATCAAATTTTTGATTTTCATGGATGTTTTCAGGCAGAACTATATTATTTATCTGTACATCTTCATATATATTGTTCTTAACCTTATATACTTTAAAATCTATATTGTTTCCCTTCATAGTATCTGCTTCTTTTATACTATTGCCTATATTTTCAATACCATCTGTAAGAAGGACTATCCTTTTATTTGTATCATCAGAAAATAATGCCTGGGATAACTTCAATCCCTTTTCTATATTTGTAAAGTCCTCTCCAGGAGTTGTTAGAAACTCGATATTCTTCATTTCTTTAAATAAAGGATATTCCACTTCACCTTTTTTACCAAAGGTAACAATCCCAACTTTATCATTTGGGGATTTATCCTTTATAGACTCTTTTATAAAACTTTTAAATTTTTCCTGATTTCCTGAAACACTTTCAGATAAGTCCACTAAAAATACTGTTGAAATAGAATCTAAAGACATTTTTATGTGTAAACCACTTAAAGCTAATATTAGTAATATGGCTATTATACTCCTCACTATCAATATAGGTTTTAGTTTTCTTTTATTTATTCTATTTAACTTAATAGCTGTATATATTATAACAGCTAAAATAATAGGTATTATAAGAAGTATCCCTGGATTTATGAAGCTAATATCCACGGTTATACACCCCCCACTCTATAAGAAGTAGTATCAATATTATCCAAATAAAAATATTTCTTAACTCCCTTTTAGTGGTTATATCATCTTCTTTGTTTTCCCCTATTTCAAAGTTCTGGTTATATTGTTTCATGTTTATAGATTCCCCTTCTGTATCAACATTAGACACAAAGTAATTAGTAATAGTTTCATTATTGGCCAATCCTTCCAATTTATATATGCCTATTTCATTGGTATTACTAAAGGGAATTATTGGAAAGGGAGGTGCTATTTTTTCTCTATTTCCCTTAGGGTTTGTTATATAGGCTTCTGTAACCTTTGGAGACATATCAATTTTTAAACTTTCCCCCGATAATACAGAAAAGGTTTTTAATGAGTCCATGTTTAAAGAGTAATCAAGTATATTATGAATAAAAATCGGAAACTCCATCTTCAATGGAAAATCAGTATTGTGAAGATCAAATCCCACTATTATGTACTTTTGGTTTCCATTTTCCCCTTTTATAAGTATTGGTTTATTGTTTAATGTTATTAAAGGTTGTCCCCAGTTCTGCTTCTTTAGTATTTTTGTCTTTTCTATGCTAAAATTCATATCTAGATAGCTAAATAAATCATCACTTACTATTCTTATACCGTCACTACCATCGTATATGCCATCTTCTATAAATGAAGTATTATTTGGACTAAATATAACTATATTTCCATCGTCAGGAAGTTCTTTAGGTAACATACCATCATAAACATATAAATCATAACCATCCACATCTTCCATAACTTCATCTGTCTTATATAGCTCTATATCATTATTTATGGAAAATCCCTTTTCTAAAAATATATTTCCTTTTGTGGTTAATAATACTTTATTTACTGATTTATTATTTATTATATGATATCTGTTATTATCTATATCTAAGCTATCATTTATATCCAGTTCTCCCCTTATAACATTTATATTGTTAGGTAGATTATCCCAGTAGATATCCTTACTTTCTTTAGCCTCTAGTGTAATTTCCTTAATATCTATTACCTCATTATTATTATGTATACTTAAATCACCATTTACCTTTTTATCAGAATAATTGCTTATAGTGGTTAATAAAACTATTCCTTCATCGCTTCTACTATGACTTATTTTTTCAATGGCAGTATTCATGCCATTATTATTAAGATTTTTAATGATAAAATTGTCATTATCTATATTTATCTTTTTATCGGTATAAAATAGAACCCTATAATTATCATATTCTTTAGCAAATGACTTAATTAATGATAGTGTGTCACCTATGCTATCACTTTTATTAGTTACAATTATATTTTTTAATTTATCCTTTATCATATACTTATTATTACTATTACTAATCTCAACTTTAGGTGTATTTTCCATATTTATTAGGGTTATATAAGTTTCATTGGGTATATCATCAACTATATTTTTAATTTGAGCTTTGGCTTTATTAAACCTAGAACTTCCACCTTCAATACTTTGCATACTGGCAGAGGTATCTAAAACTATTATTAAATTTTCAAGCTCCTTTTCATCGGATAATAAATAGGGGTTGGTTAATGCCAAAACTAATAATATAAATAATATTATTTGTAACAATAGTAATAAGTTTTTTCTAAGTTTTTGCCAAGGTTTATTGGCCTCTATATCTCTTATTGCTTTTTCCCATAAAAAATTACTGGACACTTGAAACTCCCTATGTTTCTTTTTTAGTAAATACATTAATATGATAGGAACTAAACCCATTAAAAATAGAAAATAAATAGGGGAGTAAAAACTCATATTATCACCTCAATATCCCTGTTCTAATAAGATTATCAAATAAGATTTTATCCATTGAAACCTCTGTGGAGATAAGGCTATAAAAACAACCATATTTCCTTGATATTTCTTTCACATTATTTAAATATAAATCTAAGTTTTTATTATAGGCATCTAAAATTTTGGGAGTAATTGAGATATCCTTATCTTCCAATGTTTCACTGTCTATTAATCTTACATCTCCCATTATTTTAGGTTTTAATTCTTCTTTGCTTAATACATGGATAATAATAATACTTTGATTCATATACGATAAATATTTTATTGTATCCTCAAGATTTTCTGTAAATAAATCGGATATTATTATGCTGATTCCCCTTTTATAGGTCTTTTTTTCTATTGATTTAAATAAATCATATATACTATTAAACTTTATATTATCTAGATAACCTATTAATCTATTAAGGCTATTTTTCCCCTTTATATATCCCATATCCTGTAAATTTTCCCCTTCTATAGTATATAGATTAACCCTATCTAATCCCGATATTCCAATATAGCCTAAGGCTAAAGCTATCTTTTTTGATATAAAGGATTTATTGAACTCTCCAAAGTCCATTGATTTAGATGAATCTAAAAATATATTTATTAAAGATTCCCTTTCTTCCATAAAAAGCTTTATAAACAGTTTTTCAAATCTTCCATATGCATTCCAATCTATTTTTCTGAAGTCATCTCCTGGGGTATATTCCCTGAAGTCTGAAAATTCAACGGAATCCCCCTTGCTCTTAGATTTTCTTTCCCCGCTATAGCCCTTATTTAATATAATATTAGTATTTAATTTGAAACCATTAAGCTTCTTTAAAAAGTCACTATCTAAAAGTCTATCTTCCATAAAATCATTCCCTTTAATTTTAAATTAATATCTTACTTTGAGTCCTTAACAGCCTTTATTATTTCATCGATTATAAAATCAGTAGTAATTCCATCTGCTACCCCTTCAAAATTTAGGATTATTCTGTGTCTTAATACTGGATATGCCACATAGGTTATATCATCAAAGGATACATTATATCTTCCCTCCATAAGAGCTTTAACTCTAGCAGATTTTATTATCCCCTGAGCTCCTCTGGGACTTGACCCAAACCTCACATATTTTTTAGTTATATCGGGACTACTGTTATCTTCTGGATGGGTTGCTACAATAATTGCCATTGCAAAATCCATAACCTTTTTAGATACTGGAATATTTTTAGATATTTCCATCATTTTAATAATTTCATCATCACTACTAACCCTATCTAACTTTTTTTCATCTTTCCCTGTTGTAATATTAACTATTTCAGATAATTCATCTATACTTGGGAATTTAACATTTAGCTTAAATAAAAACCTGTCCATTTGAGCTTCCGGTAATGGATAGGTTCCCTCCATTTCAATTGGATTTTGAGTGGCTAACAATAAAAATGGTTTATCCAATTTATATGTACTATTTCCTACAGTTACTGTTTTCTCCTGCATCGCCTCAAGCATGGCACTTTGGGTTTTTGGAGTAGCCCTATTTATCTCATCGGCTAATACAATATTACTAAATACAGGTCCTTTATTAAAGGTAAATTGACTTCTACCATCTTTATCATGGGTTATAATATTAGTCCCTACTACATCGGCGGGCATTAAATCCGGAGTAAACTGTATCCTTGAAAAATTTAAGTCCAAAACCTTTCCTATGGTTTTAACTAGCTGGGTTTTCCCAAGTCCAGGAACCCCTTCTAGTAAAACATTTCCTCCAGATAACATTGCTATCAAAACCAAGTCAATAACATCTTCTTGACCTATTATTGCCTTTCCTATTTCCTTTTTTATTAAAGCAACCTTTTCATTGAAATCTATTAAGTCTTTTTCCCTTATCTCCATTTTTCCATCCCCTTTTTATTCCAATTCACTAAAGTATTTTCTTACAGTTTCCTTCATATTAACTGGTATGTTTTTCTTATCTAATTTTTCATATGCTCTATTTTTATAGGTGTTTAAAACTTCATTATAGGGTATAGGCTCTCCTAATCTATTGCCCATTTTCTTTACTTCCATAGTATTACTATCACCCTTGTTATTTGAATCTACCTTTACATTTGTTTTATAGCTTTCTTCATTTAAATCCTTAGGGGCATATATCTTTTCATAGTTATCTGAACTTCCAACACCTCTACCCTTTCCACTACCATTTGAAGATTTTCCATTACCATTTTGCCCCTGGCCTTGCCCTTGTACTTGTCCTTGGCCTTGTCCTTGGCCTTGTCCTTGGCCTTGCCCTTGTACCTGTCCTTGCCCCTGTCCTCGGCCACTCTGCTGTTTACTGCCCCCCTTAGTTGCTCCATTTCCATTTGTACCCTGTCCCTTGGATGGTCCACTGCCCATCTTGTTTGAGGACATCTCACCTACTTTACTATTTAGTTGGTTTAATGAGTTTAAAAGATTAGACATACCATTTGACATATTATTACTTCCCATTAATCCATTAATAGCATCGGCTAAACTATTTAGATGACCATCTATATTACTACCCTCCATATTTTGAGAAAGTTCTTTAGATAAATTACTTAATGCATTTGTAAACTTTGGATTATCCTTTAACATTTCAGATAATTTCTTAAGATCATCACTGGCCCTTTTTAGCTCATCTTCTGACATATTATTTATTTTTTCAGATAACTTTTCCATTTGTTTAGATAATTCATTAGATGATTTTTTTAATAGCTTATTTCCTATTTCCTTAGTTATATTTTTAGATTTTAAAATATCTTCTATATTTTTTAATTTCCTATTTCTTTTCTTTTCTGATATTTCTTTTAGCTGCTTTTTAAATTTAGCTATTTCC